>JANLFK010000004.1:0-130269 GCA_024655945.1 candidate division KSB1 bacterium | reverse complement strand
AGGGGCGCACCATGTAGGGGCGCACCATGTAGGGGCGCACCATGTAGGGGCGCACCATGTAGGGGCGCACGGCAGTGCGCCCCCCACGGCCGTGCGCGCCCAGACCATCCAGAATCCACACGATCCCGTGGATATGATTGGTCATAATCACAGATGCCCGGGTGCCCGGCGGCAGGCCGACGTCACAGGACAAATGCACGTTCGTCCTCGATCCCTTCCCGCTGCGGGTTTTCCCTGTCCAGGTGCCAACGCAGGGGATTGGTCTGGATGTATGCGCAAATCCGGCGCAGGGATGCGTCATCGCGAATAACGTGTTCCCAATAATTCCGTTGCCAGACCGCCGCCCCAGGCGTGCCCCGCCATGCGTTGATCCGCCGCGTCGTGGCGGATTTGAAACCGGCAACAAACGACGCCAGGGAACGCGGCGGCCGCCACAAACCGTTCCGTAGGGGCGCACCATGTAGGGACGCACGGTGTAGGGGCGCACGGCGGTGCGCCCCTACGTCATCCAAAATCCACACAATCCCGTGGATGTGATTCGGCATGACCACAAATTCATCCGGGTCCAATCGGATTTCCCGACGTATCTGGGCAGACCGCAACCATTCCTCCCGCACAATCTCCCCCAACGCATTCAACCGCATTTCGCCGTCCACCACGCGGCCGAACAGGCACGCCCGGTCATGCGTGCACATGGTGACGAAATACGCCCCCGCCTGCGCGTAATCGTACCCCGGCAAACGAATGCTGCGGCGATGGTGGATTCTGCGATTGCCCGACATGCGTCAACCCCCGCGTCATTGTCCCAATGCACATGGTGGCACATGGCACCACCCAGGGCACGGCGGTGCCGTGCCCGTGGGGGTGCACGGCCGTGTGCCCGTGCGGGCGCGTAACCATGTCCCCTACGGCACCCGTGCGGACGGACGTGCACCCCGACACCATGCCAGGTTCACCACGGACCCTCTCATCGACAAGACAGCCTGCCCGCGCCGGTGCGTTCGAACAACCCTCACGCCAGGCTCCCCCAATGGTGACACACCGCAGGCGTCTTTCGACCCCGCCCCCCTGCGCACGCCGGTCGTTGCGGCCGCCCCCACGCGTAATAGGCGCGGACGATCCCTTTACTCAGAGTCTCCCGCAGCAGTACTCATTTCGCGTCCTCTAAGGTCTCGGCGAGCGCGGTGGCTCGCTCGCTCACGAACGGATCTCAGGTACACGAAGGCTCTAAAGACGAACTTGCTGTAGTAAGACGCATACACATAGTTATATCGAAGCATCAATACAACCGCGCAAACGAAGAAAAGGATCGGCCATGTTCGAGGGCTACAAGGTCCCCGAAATGCTGATTGTTGTCCCCAAAAGGCCAGTCGAAAAACGGCGTAGACGAAGACGAGGTAGAAAGCAATCGCTTGGTTGCGACAGAAACTGTAGAGGTAAAGCCAGTGACGTGCAGATCGGAGCAAGGTCGGACTTTTCTGCGACGTGGCAATAGGCCAACCAGTAGTTATTGGTGCCAGCTCTCTTGGGAGAGAAGCCAAATAGGGCCTCAAAATAGCTCTTGTACTTCCTTACGAACCCGCGGTCGAATGCCTCTCTTGGCCGCAGATGAAAGTAGTCGGCCACCAGCGGGCCCAGCCGGTCGTAAAAGCAAGGAAAGAGCCTCCCCAGCCACTTCTCCGCCCACCGGTCAACAAACTCTTGGCACTTCTTGCTCTTCATCTTCTGGTGCACCTCGCGCCAGTGCTGCCATTTCAGCAAGAGCATAGCCAGCACAAAAATGCCAATAAGGACGAACAAGCTGAGAGCCCATGGCGAACAAGGAGCCGCGAGAACCGTCACGAGGTACACGAGCAGCAGCCACACATTTCCCCAGAAGAAGATTCCCCTGTAGAACCCCCTCGATATGTTGTCCCGCTTCTGGGGAAGGTTAAGCAATGATTCATAGGGGTACTGGTGGCCTTTAAAAATCAAAGTTCTGTCAATGAGGAGCGAGGACAGTGATGCGACCACATGCCCACAAACGTACACAGTACACAGCCCACAACCAAGGAGAAAAGCAGTAATCCCCCAGTTGGCGCCTCTCAAGAGACCATGGAGGTACGTCAACAATCGCCAAAAGGCCGTGGGCTCGTTGCCTGGCGCCTGCACCACCCATTGATGCTCATATAGGCCCGCGAAGAAAGCAAGCGACAAGCCAGGGATAAGATACCCGAAAACATCATAGGCATCGAATGGCACCCACATCCCCCTCAGTTGCTTTCCTTCCTCCATTAGGTGTCCTCCCTTGCGAAATTCCACCCTCCGTAAGGAGATGGTGTCTTCTCCCCCTGATGGCCCTCCTGGATTCTCCTTTCCGCCTGCAGGGCTCGAACCACGGAACTACGGCCTCTTCGGGATCTCCCCCTCCAGGCCCTTCTTGGCACGCTCTTTCAGCTTGTCCTCTTGCTCGCGCTTGCGCTTGTCCACCTCGGCCTCCAGCTCTTTAAGCTTGACGTCGAACTGCGCGTGCAACTCGTCGGCCTGCCGCTTGTAGGCATCGATGCGCTCCACCACCTGGCCTTTGAGCTGGCCGTACACCGCATTCACCTCGGCAAGCTTCTGGTCGCGCAGCGCATACACCTTGCTCATGATGCGCTGTTCCGCCTCGGCAAGCTCGCGCGAGGCCACCGCCCTGAGCCGCGCGCCCAGCAGGTCATCGAGGTTGGAGCCAATATGGAACCTCGTCGCCCCGCCTCCACCCGACAGGCGCACCTGCAAGGTAAGGTCGTGCAAGCCGCCGAAAACCTCACGCGTCAGCGCAGCGAAGCGGTCCTTAGGCTTTACCGCCGGGAAATCAAAGCCAAGACCCTTCGCTTTCACGTCCATGCTCGCCAAGAACGAGCCGCCGCTGAGACTAAGGACCCAGGCGACGTCCGCCTTGCCTTTCTGCACCTGCAAAGGCAGATAGGGAGAATGGGCCAGGGGCAGCCCGCCGAGGCTCTTGTTGGTCAAGTTGAGCACAAAGCTATCCTTTGCCGCCTGCGTGGTGTGGTCGAGCACCGCCTTGACAGTCCCGGAGAGCTTTTCCTGTTGCAGTATGCCGAGGTCAATCAAAGTCGTCCGGCCATACACCCAGGGTTGGTTGGTGATCCCTCTGGCTTCGCCGATCAGTCTGATGAACTCCCCCTGCACGTCGGCGGTGGTGCGTCCAGAAAGGTCTACCTTCTCCATCAAGAACTGAGGGTACCGGTAACGGCTGGGGAAGTGAATCGTGCGGCCCTTCATGCGCTGCCTCTTAGGCTCCTGCACCGCCTTTTTCTCCGGAATGAGGCCCTGCACCAAGCGGATGTAGCCCAACACCTGGTCCACCTGCTTGCCGACGGTAGTAGCGAGCAGGAGCTTGCTCAGCTCTGGTTTCTTCAGGTCAGGCAGCTTGGCCAGCTTGAGGAGCCGCTCATAGTCCTCCCTCACCCAGTCGTCCACGTGGGGAGCATAGCCGGTGAGGCGGTCGACGTCTGCGTGGATCTCCCGGTGTTTGTCGGCCACCGTCCGCTCCAGGCCTTGGAAGGTGCGCTGCACATTCTTGACCTTCTCGAGGGCAGCAGTGAGTTCCTCCACACTGCGGATCTGCGCGGGCTGGAGGCTGAGCAGCTCGTCACGAGCCTTCCTGAGGTCCTCATCCGGGCGGAAGGTGGTCATGAACGCATGGTGCTTCTCGTAAGTGCTGAGCAAGTCCGTCCTCACCGAGTCCAAGCGATCGACAATCCTAACGCCTGTGATGGCTACCAAGCTGTCCACATTGAGGCGGCGCGTAATCGCGTCCAGGTCGAATTCGGGCAGAGGGAGAGCCTCAAGCTCGCGTTTGAGCTCGGCGCGGAGCTGGTCGACGAGCCCAGGTTCGGTGCTCTTCTTGCGCACGCGCCCTGGCAAGGCACCATCATACACGCGCGGGGTACCGTAGCGCACGTCCTCCAAGGCCATCTCCTCGATGACATAGCGCTTCCTAAGGAGGGCGGCAGGATTCATCGTGAAAGCAGCCCGTCCGGTCTCGATCAGGTTGCGCATCGTCTGGTCGGGATCGGTCACCTGCAATCTGGACCATTCGATGGAAAGGGCGGTCGGGCGCACGCGCAGGTTGTCGATCTCCACCCTCGCGCCGACCAGTGCTTCCCCCGCTTTCTCCAGGCCCGACTCCAACCAACGGTTCACGAACAGCCTGGTGACTATGACCAGACCGACCACGAGGACCAGGAACGGGATGAACCCTTTCCACCGCATGGCTAACCTCCAAAGTCACGGATCTTCAGGTACAGCTGGATCATGGCGTTGCCCCGGAGGGCCTGGGCGACCTTCCAGCTGCCGATCTTTTCACCCCACGACTCGCGGAAACGCTTGACGAACCATTTGAACCAGAGAAAGTTCGGCACCAAAGCAAGCAGGGCCACCACCAGGCTCCCCATGACCACCGTATTGTTGAAACGTGTGAGCGGGGCGATCGGCACGTTGTACAGCCAGGTCCAGACCGGCTGGAGTACCGGCACATTGGCCAGCAGTTGGTAGCCAACGGCGTCGAACAGGGGGTCAAGAAGCCAGGCACACAGGCTGAACAGGCCCCAGCCCAAGAGTGCGGCGGTGATGTTCACGTTGAGGATGCAGATGAGGAGAATCACGAGAAAGTTGTGGAGCGTCCAGAAAGGCGTCAGGCCGGGAATGGCACCGAGCGCAAATCCCCAGCCCACTTGCGTGGGCGAGTCGGCAGAGCGCAGGAGTTTGATGACTTTGCTGGCGAAGTTTAGCGGAAGCATCGGCGGCTCTCCCCTGTTTCACCAAACGTGCCCCAGCCGCACAGGTTGGAGGAACCCGTCACTCACCCATCAGTTGCACCACAATTTCCCTCTGGCGGCTGCGGTTATCGAAATCGATGAGAACGATCTGTTGCCACGTACCCAGCAGCAGTCTGCCATCGGCAAACGGCACGGTGAGCGAGGCCCCGACCAGCGCGGCGCGCACGTGGGCGTAGCCGTTGCCCTCATGCCAGGTGGCATCGTGGTGGTAGCGGACTCCCATGGGCGCCACGCGCTCCAAGGCTTCGGGCACGTCCTCGAGCAGCCCCGGCTCGTATTCGATGGTCGTCACCGCGGCGGTGGAGCCAGGCACGAACACCGTGGCGCTGCCGCGACGGAGCCCACTGCGCTGCACGCACCCCTGCACGGCGTCGGTCATGTCCACAATTTCGTTGCGCCCGCGCGTCTTGACGGGCACATAGTCCGTGATCACCTGCATTGCAACACACTGCCGGCATCTACCCTGGTCAGCTCCAAGAAGGCCCCGTAGCGTTCTTGAATCTCCTCCGGCGTGAGATCACGCAGGCGGTCCACGCTGAACTTTTCCACGCAGAAGGAAGCGTATACGCTGCCGTAGACCACGGCGCGGCGCAGGTTGTCTTCCGAAAGGTCGTCCGTGTAGGCCAGGTAGCCCACGAAGCCCCCGGCGAAGGTGTCACCGGCGCCCGTTGGGTCGCACAGGCTCTCTAAGGGATAGGCCGGCGCCCAGAAACAGCTCTTGGGGGTGACCATCAGCGCACCGTGCTCGCCCTTCTTGATAACGACCGTGTCGGGCCCCATGCGCAGCAGCGCCCGCGCCGCGCGGTACAGATTTGGCTCCTGGGCCAACTGCCGCGCCTCCGCGTCGTTGATGATCAAGACGTTCACTTTCTTGAGGGTGCGACGCAGCTCCGCCGGCGTGTTCTCGATCCAGTAATTCATCGTGTCCAGGACCACCAGCTTCGGCTTGCTCACCTGTTCGAGCACTTGCATCTGCAGCTGCGGCATGATGTTGGCCAGGAAAAGGTATTCGCTGTCCCGGTAGCTCTGCGGCAGCTTGGGTACAAAGTTCTCGAAGACGTTGAGGTGGGTGTAGAGCGTTTCGCGGGCGTTGAGGTCATAATCGTAGCGCCCTGCCCAGCGGAAGGTGCTGCCGTGCTCGACCGTCAGGCCGGCGAGGTCCACCTGCCGCTCCTCGAGAAAGCGAAGCTGGCTGCGGTCAAAATCCTCGCCCACCACTGCCACCAGGCGCACCGGGACAAAGAAGCTGGCGGCGGCACTGAAGTAGATGGCCGACCCGCCCAAGGCCTCATCCACCTTGCCAAAGGGCGTCTCCACGGTATCGTAGGCAACTGACCCGACCACCAACAGGCTCATGAGCTCCTCCTCCCTTGCGGCTGCAGCATCACATGCGCTCTGGCACGTCGATTCCCAACAGAGCTAAGCCGCGGCGCAGCACGATGCTGGTCGCCTTGGAAAGCACCAGCCTGGCGCGCACCAACTTCTCGTCCTCGGCATGCAGCACCGAATGCTCGTGGTAGAAGCGGCTGAAAGCCTTGGCCAGTTCCCACAGATAGGTGGCCACCCGCGCCGGATTGTAGGACAAGGCCGCAGCCTTCACCTCGCCGGGGAAGCTGTGTAGCCGCCGCACCAAAGCGATCTCCTCTGGTTCCACCAGCACCGAAAAGTCGCACTGCTCGGGGGAGACCGCAGCGAACTCGTCTTTGCCGGATTTGCGGAAGATGCTGCGTACGCGCACGTAGGCATATTGCACATAGGGACCGGTGAAGCCATCGAAGGAAATGGACTCGGCCGGGTCGAAGAGCATGCGGCTCTGCGGCCCGAACTTGAGGATGAAGAACTTGAGCGCTCCCTGGGCGAGGATCTCCGCGGTGGCGTCCAGGTCTTCCGGGGCGATGTCCAGGTGGCGTTTTGCGATCTCCTCCCGCTCCATCCTGAACAGTTCGTCCATGAGGTCGTCGGCGTCCACCACCGTGCCCTCGCGGGACTTCATCTTGCCGGCGGGCAGGTCGATCATGCCGTAGGCCAAGTGATAGCAGCCATCGGCCCAGGGGAAACCCAACTTGCGCATTACGGCGAAGAGGACCTGGAAGTGGTAGATCTGCTCGTCGCCCACCACCCAGATGGCGCGCTTCATGCCAAAGTCATCGAACTTGAGCTTGGTGGTGCCAATGTCCTGGGTGATGTACACGGATGTGCCGTCGCTGCGCAAGAGCAGCTTTTCGCCCAATCCTTCAGCGGTGAGGTCCACCCACACGGAGCCATCCGGTTTCCGGTAGAAGACGCCTCGTTGCAGCCCCTCCTCGACCAGCGCACGGCCAAGCTGATAGGTCTCGCTCTCCTTGTAGACCTTGTCGAACTTGCAGCCCAGCCGGCGATAGGTTTGGTCAAAGCCTTCGTACACCCAGTCGTTCATCATGCGCCAGAGGGCCAGCACCTCGGGGTCGCCCGCCTCCCAGCGCTGCAGCATCTCCTTGACCTTGCCGTACCATTTGGCCTGGGCCAAGAATTCCCCCTCCAGGCGGCGACGCGCCTGGTCATCGAGCTGCTTGATGTCCACCCCACGCGCGGCAAGCCATTCTTGCCATTCCTGATGCTGATGTTTCTCGTACAGCACATAAAAGTCACCCACGAAGTGGTCGCCCTTCACCCCGGCCGACTGCGGCGTGCGCCCCTGGCCGAACTCCTGGTAGGCCAGCATGGACTTGCAGATGTGCACACCGCGGTCGTTGACCAGATTCACGCGCACCACCTCATGGCCAATGGCCTCTAAGAGGTTAGAAATGGCCATGCCCAAGAGGTTGTTCCGCACGTGTCCCAAGTGCTGAGGCTTGTTGGTGTTGGGCGCGGAGTATTCGATGAGGATCTTCTCACCGCGCCCCTCATCGCTATTGCCGAAAGTATCGGGTGCGGACAGAATGTCGGTGCAGGTGACCCGGAACAGGGCCTCTTTGTCCACGGTAAAGTTGAGGTACGGACCAGCGACGTCGACGCGCACCAGAGGCTTTTCCACGGCGATTTCCTCGGCCAGGCGGCGGGCAATGGTGGCGAGCGCAGTCTTGGTCAGCCGCGCTAAGGGGAAACAGGCAAAGGCGAAATCGCCAAGCTGCTCATCCGGGGGCGTGTCCAGGCGAGCGTCAGGCGGTAGCGAGACGCCAAAGGCCTTCTTACACGCCTCTTCGACGCTCGCGAGAATCTGTTGCTCGATGATGCTCATCTTCGTGTCGATTCCATGCTGTCTTCAGAAATGGTGATAATCTGCGCATCCCCCCACAACTGCTCCAGGCCGTAGAATTCGCGCACTTCCGGCTGGAAGATGTGTGCCACCACGTCGATGTAGTCCAGAATCACCCAGCGCAGATGCGTGTAGCCTTCCCGGTGCCACGGCTCGATGCGCTCCTTGCTCAGCTCCTCCTCGATGTGATCGGTAATGGCCTTGACCTGCGTGTCTGATGCTCCGGTGCAGAGCACGAAATAGTCGGTGAACGAGCAGAGGCCCCGCAGGTCCATCACCAAGACCGAAGAGGCTTTCTTGTCCAACGAAAGGTCGGCAATGCGCAGGGCCAGAGTCTTAGGGTCGGACAAGTCCTTTGCGTTCAGCTCTCCACCCTCCCAGTTATGAACCTCACTTCAACTCTCCTGTGCCAATAGCCCCTCTGCTGCCGCCAGCACTTCGGCGGCCGAGATGTCGCGCATGCAGCGAAAGTGCCGCTTTGGGCAGCGCCGCGAGCCGATGTGGGAACATGGGCGACACGGCAGCTCCTTCTGCACCACCCGCGACCGGGGCCCGAAGGGGAAAAACCCGAGCTCCTCGGTGGTCGGCCCAAAGATGGCCACGACTTTCTTCCGCAGCGCGGTGGCGATGTGCATCAGGCCCGTGTCGTTGCACAGCACGAGGTCGCAGCAGCTCAGGGCCGCGGCGCTCTCCATCAACGACAGTGCGCCCACCATGTCCACCGGCTTGTGCTGCATGTGCGCAAGCACCTCCGCGGCGATGGGCCGGTCATTTGCATCGCCCAGCAGCAGCGTGCCACGGCCATGCCTTGCGGCAAGAGCATCCGCCACCTCGGCAAACCGTTCGGGCAGCCAGCGCTTGGTAAAGAAGCCAGCACCAGGCACCACCGCCACGCGCATCGGGCGGGACAGAAAACCGGCCCTACTGAGCAATTTCCTCACCCGCGCGCCGGCAGCCGGGTCAATGAAGAATTCGGGGCCCTCCCCATCATCGCACACGCCCAAAGGTGCCACCGCGGCCAGATAGCGCTGGTGGACGGGGACAATGCCCGGATAGAGGTTCTTCTTGGCGGCAATGAGCACGGCCCGAGCCCAGCGCCACTTCCGGTAAGTCACGGTTCGTGCGCCCCGCAAGCCAGTGCGCAAGTAGTAGCTACGGAAGTTCTTGTGAAGGTCCACGACCAGCTCGTAGCCGTGCGCCTTGAGCGAGCGTCTGAGGGCGCGCAGCTCACGCAACCCCCCTCCTTCTGGCAGCACGTGCACTCGGTGCACATAAGGCGAAAAGCGAACGAGGTCGGCAAACTTCTCCTTGACGACAAAATCCACTGCCGCCTCCGGGAAGGCATTGTGCAGGGCGCGCAACAGCGGACTGGCCAGGACGATGTCCCCAATCGAGCTGAGGCGAATGACCAGAATCCGGCCTGGCGGCGGCGCCTGGGTTGTGCGTCTGCTCATCGCGCTCCACGCTCGCCACGGCGACTATTCCGCCAACTTTTTCTTGAACCAGTCGATGGTCAAGCGCAGCCCCTCCTCCAACCCCACCTTTGGCTCCCAGCCCAAGAGCTGCTTGGCCTTGCTGATGTCGGGTTGCCGCACCTTGGGATCGTCCACGGGGAGCGGCTTGCGCACGATGGGGCTCTTGTTCCCCGTCAGCCGCACGATTGTCTCGGCAAGCTCCATGATGGTCAGCTCCTGCGGATTGCCGATGTTGACCGGATCCACACAATCGGACATCAACAGGCGGTACAGGCCTTCGATCTGGTCGGAGACGTAGCAGAAGCTCCTGGTCTGCTTGCCGTCCCCGAAGACGGTGATCGGCTCCCCGCGCAAGGCCTGCGGGATGAAGGTCGGGATGGCCCGGCCGTCGTGGGGACGCATGCACGGGCCGTAGGTGTTGAAGATGCGCGCAATGCGCGTGTCCAGGCCGTGATAGCGGTGGTAGGCCATGGTGAGGGCCTCGGCAAAGCGCTTGGCCTCGTCGTACACACCACGTGGCCCCACGGGATTTACGTTGCCCCAGTAGTCCTCACTCTGCGGGTGGATGAGCGGATCTCCATAGACCTCGGAGGTGGAGGCCAAGAGGAAACGGGCGCCCTTTTCCTTGGCCAGGCCCAAAGCCTTGTGCGTGCCCAATGCTCCCACCTTCAGCGTCTGGATCGGAAGCTGCAGGTAGTCCAAAGGACTTGCCGGCGAGGCGAAGTGCAGCACATAGTCGATCTTCCCCGCCACGTAGATGTACTCGGTCACGTCGTGTTTGATGAAGCGAAAGCGCTCGCACTGCAAGTGCTCGATGTTCGCCACCGTGCCGGTGATGAGGTTGTCCATGGCAATGACGTTGTGCCCCTTGTTCAACAGATACTCGCATAGATGCGAGCCAAGGAAACCCGCTCCTCCCGTTACCAGAGTCGTCGGCATCGTTCTCTCCGTCCCATTCTGCTGCGCAGTCGACGCATGTTCAGTTCTTGACGACCTCCAGCCTGTCCCGCAGCCCTGCGGTGGCCTGCCACTCCAAAGAACCATGGTTGTCGATGAGCACGACGGCCTCGACTCCAGGCAGTCGTTCGGCCAAGGCGAGGCCGCGCTCAGGCCCCAGCACAAACAGGGCCGTAGAGAGCGCGTCCGCTTCCATGGCCGAGTTGGCGATCACCGTGACGCTGGCACACGACCGTGCAGGCCAGCCCGTGTGCGGGTCGAGAATGTGGTGGTACCGCAGCGAATCGCTCATGAAAAACCGCTCATAGTCCCCGGAGGTGGCCACACATCCCTCATCCATGCGGAAGCGGGCGAAGAGCTTGCTATTGTCCCGCGGATGGCGGATCCACACGCGCCGCTTGCCCGCGGTGAGCGCGCTGGCCAGCGTACGCAGGTTGCTGCGCGCGTCGACCATGGCGTCGGTGATACCATGGGCGCGCAGCGAGTCGATGGCCACATCTACCGCGAGCCCCTTGGCGATGCCCCCCAGGTCCAGGGCCATGCCCGGCTCATCCAGCCAAACGCGGCCGGCCTCCAGGTGCACGCGGCGAAAATCCACTAAGGGGAGCAACGCTCTGATGGCCGCCGAGTCCGGCACGCGCGGGTGATCACTGAGGAAATCCCACAGGCGCATGAGCGGCCCCACAGTCACATCAAAGGCGCCATCGGAAAGGAGGCTCACGCGTCGCGCCTCCTCAAGGCAGGCGCACAGCAAGGGGCTTGCTTCCACTGGGCGCGGCGCAGCTCGGTTGACCTTGCTGACTTCGCTGCTGTCGCGGTAGCAGCTGGTGCGCAGCTCCACCTCGAGCATCCCCTCAAAGGCGGCGTCGACGGCCCGGAGCATGGCCTCGCGGCTCTTGTCGCGGTCGTACACGGTGATGGTGGCGAAGGTATCCATGAGCACGCGCGTCTCTTGCACCGGCTCGTGCCGCGCACAGGCGACCAGCAACGCGCTGAGCATGCACATCGCCCAGCAGGTTGCTCGGGGCAGAAACGACCAGCTACTTCTCGCGCGTGCCCACATAGCGGAGCAACTCCTGCAATGCCGCCTTGTATGGCGAACTTCCATAGCCCTCCAGGCACGACTCGGCCTGGCGAAGGTAAGACTGCGCCTGCTCTTCGCAGTAAGCCAGGCCGCCATGCTGCCGGACAAACGCGATGACCATCTCCACCCGCTTCTTTTCCCGAGATTGGATCTGCGACATAACTTCCTGCGCGACCTGCGGCTCAGCGTCGCGCAACGCATAGAGGAGCGGCAGGGTGATCTTGTTGTTCAGGATGTCACTACCGATGGGCTTGCCCAGCGTCTCCTGGTCGCCGACATAGTCGAGGATATCGTCACGAATTTGGAAAGCGATGCCCAGGTTCTCGCCCAACTGGTCCATGGTGTGCAGCTCCACCTCGCTGGCGCCCGCGGCCATTGCCCCCAGTTGGCAGCAGGCGGAGATGAGCGCCGCCGTCTTGTCGGACACGACGCGGAAGTAGTTCTGCCCCATGAGGCGGTAGTCACGGCCGTGTTCCTCTTGGAGCAGTTCGCCGCGGCTCATGCGGAAGGTCGCATCTGAAAGCAGCCGCAAGGCCCGCACATCGCCGCTATCCAGCAAAGTGGCAAGGGCGCGCGAAAACAACAGGTCACCGACAAGAATGGCGATGCGGTTGCTCCACAAGCCGTTGACGGTGGGAGCGCCGCGCCGCAGAAGGGAAGAGTCTACCACGTCGTCGTGCACCAGGGTGGCAGTATGCAAAAGCTCCACCGCCAGCGCAGACCTCAGTGCCGCCCGCGGAGCAGCTCCATGCAGTCCGCAGGCGAGAAAGGCGAGAATCGGCCGCAGACGCTTCCCGCGGTGCACGGCCAGGTGGACGGCAACGTCGTTGATGAGCGAGACGTCGGAGGTGAGCACCGAACGAAACGCATCTTCGAAAAGCTGTAGCTCGGCCTCTATGGGCCGACAGAACGCGTGCTTCTCCAACAAGGGTCCCGGTATGCCTGTTCTTCTCCGAACTTGTGCGAGAATGTAGCAAAAAACCAAAAGACTATCAACCCATTTGTCGTGGTCGAGAGCGCCAGGCTCCCCATCCTATTGACGCCCCTCCGTCTGCGTGGCAGGCGGCGGTGCCTGTTCGGCCTCGGCCACGGGCAGCCGCACAGTGAAGGTGCTGCCCTGTCCGATCTGGCTCTGCACGGCGATGTCGCCGCCATAGCGCCTGATGATCGAGCGGGAGATGTAGAGGCCCAATCCCGTGCCCTCCCCGACCTTCTTGGTGGTGTAGAACGGGGTAAACAGGTATTTCAACTCGTCAGCGGATATCCCGCAACCGGTGTCGCTGACATCGACCTCCACCCATCGGCCATCGTCTGTGAGGCGTGGGGCTATGCGCAGCACACCCCCTTCCGGCATAGCCTGGATGGCATTGAGGATGATGTTGAGGAACACCTGCTTCAAGGAGTCCAAGTTGAAGCAGACGCGCGGCAGCCGCTCCTCCTCTGCCTGTTCGCGCACAAGCCGGATCTGGCGAGAAGCCAGCTCCTTTTCCAGAAGGATAAGCGTGCTGTCGACGACGCGCCGCACATCGAACAGCTCGAGCTCGTGTGCAGAGCGCCGAGAAAACTCCAACAGGTTGTTGATGATGGTGGCAGCCCGCCGCACGTTGCGCTGGATCATTTCCAACTTCTCGCGCACCTCGGCATCCACATCGGTCAGCGTCTCTTGCAGGTAGTAGCGGGCAGACTCGATGATGTTGAGGGGGTTGCGCAACTCGTGGGCGATGCCCGAGGAGAGCATGCCCACTGTGGCCAACTTCTCCGACTGGATGAGGTGCTGCTCGATGCGCTTCTGCTCGGTGACGTCCTTGACGTGCTCCACCACCAGCTCCGGCCGCCCGTCAAGTCCGGGCATCGGATAGCACCAGAGGTGGAAAATCGCCTCGCCTATTTCCCGCTCCTCGAATTGCGTCTGCCCTTCGTGCAGGACGCGGAGAGTGGGGCAGTCCTCGCAAGGGGAGGAACGTCGAAACAGGGCTGTGTAGCAGCGGCTGCCGATCAGCTCGTTGGGCGGGACCTTGCATTGCGCTGCCAGGTGCCGGTTGGCCATGACGATGGTGTGGCGCTGGTCCACCACGGCAATCATGTCCTGGATGCCGTCGAACGCTGCTTGCAGGCGCTTCTTGCTGAGCAGGATCTGCTGCTCGAGGCGACGCCGCTGCGTGACGTCGCGCATGATGGTCTGGATGACCCGCTTGTCGCCCAGGTCCACCACGCTGCTGCTCACCTCGGCATAGACCTCGTGGCCGTCGCTGTGCAGGAGGCCGAGCTCATCAACGGCGCTCACCTTGCCGCGCAGAGCCAGTTGCCGCAGGCGCTCCAGCTTGCCCTGTTCTTCCGGCGGGCAGAGCGACGACATGGTCGTGGCCAGCAGTTCGCGGCGGCTGCGCCCGGTGAGCTCTTCGGCGCGCGCATTGGCGTCGAGCAGGCGACCGCTGTCCACCTCCTCCACGAAAATAGCGTCCGAGGCCAAGGCCACCAGGGTGCGGTACTGGAGTTCTGTCCTGCGGAGTTCGCTCTCTAAGCGGTGGCGCTCGATGGCCTTGGCGACCACGCGCGGCAAAACTTCAAGGTAGCCCGGCCGCTTGATGAGGTAGTCGTAGGCGCCGCGCTTCATGGCCTCAACTGCCACCTCTTCGCTCCCCTCTCCGGTGGTCATGATGACCGGGACGACGATCTTTTCCCGCTCCAAGGCCTGCATAAGGGCCAGGCCGTCCATGACCGGCAGGTTGTAGTCCAGGACCACGGCCGCGTAGCGCCCCCGGCGCACCATGTCCAGCGCCTCGCCGCCATTGGCCGCGAGCTCTATACTGCACCCGAGATCGCCGCGCTCGATGGCCAGGCGCATCAGGCGCGCCTGCGCTTCGTCATCCTCAACGATCAGGATTCTTGTCGCAGTTTCTTTCTTCACCCTTTTCTCTCGTGTCGCACTGCCGCGCCACGCGCTCAAAGACTATCCGTCCCCTATGGCAGCGGTTTTGGGGAAACTGACCAGAAGCTCTACTTCGCCGCTCACCAGGGGCCGTACCAGCAGCTTGCCGCCGCACAGGGAAACCAGGTGCTGAGCCTGCCGCACTTGCTCATTGGCCGCGCGCCATCGCGCGTCCCCAGCCCGTGTGGCAGAAAGATCCGGCGCCGGCCCCAGATAGCGCACGTAGAGGAACTTGCTGAGCAACTGCTCCCGATAGCCGACCTCCACTCGCGGTCGCCCCGCTCCGACGACCATCGCCACGACCCCCGCAAGGACCTGGCGCAAGGCCTGGGCCAGCGGACTCTGCCGTGCAACAATCTCCATGGGTGGCCCGGATAGCACCACCAACTGCACCTCTTTCAATGCGCCGGCCCTGTCGAGCTCCACCGTGACCTCGTTGAGCAGCTTTTGCACCGACACGGTGCGGGGAGCTTCAGCCTCCGGCCTGATGGTTCGTCCAGTGCCTTGCTCCTGGACTGCCGACAGCAGGCGATCGAGATTGGCTCGCACAGCTTCCCAGCACTCGATGCTCCTCTCCTGCCCAAGGCCGTGCGCGCTGAGGTGTCGTCGTAAGGAGGGATCCAGTTCCTCAATGGCACGCCGCAATGCGGCGAGCTCGCTGGGGAGGCTCGGCCTCTTCTCTTCTTGCGGGCGCGGGGCTCCCTGCCCTGCGGGGACGGTCTCCTCCCTCACACGCTCGACTTCCTCGTGAGTAGCCGCTTGCGCGCCGCAGGCAGCGATCGCCCTTGCCACCACCGGCGCTACCATGCGCATGAGCTGGACATCCTCCTGGCTAAAGGCGTCCTCACCCAGAGCCCCTAAGGAGAGATTCCCCAGGTACAGGCCCTCTGCAAGGAGGAGCACGCTCACCCGGGAGCCCAACTTGTCGGCCAGGGCGAGTTGGCCCGGCGCGCCCGGCTCAGCGAACTGTGGCCTCAGCCATCCCAAGTGGTCATCAGCAAGCGGCTCCCAGCGGTATGTTGCCCTGACCACCTCGGCCATGTCCTGGGAAGCCAAGCAGAGGGCACGCGCCTGGCTGCCGCCTTCCTCGAAAAGGGTGACCGTCAGGAGATCAAAGTCCATTCTCCGGTGCAGGTGCTTGCCCACGTGTGCCACAACAGCCTCCACCTCGCGCAGGCCCCATAGTCCGGCCACCATGTCCAGGGCCGTTTGGGCACCTGAGGCCGCACGCTCCAGGCGCTGGCCGCGCTCTGCCCAGGTGACCAGCAGGGCAAGCAACCGGGCGCCATGGGCCAACAGCTCCTTATGGTCCACGGCAAAGGAACGCGCCTGGGGGAAAAAGTAGGTCAAAACCCCCACCGCGCGCCTTGCCAGGCGCAGAGGAGCGGCAAGGAAAGCGCCATAGCCTGCGCGCGCCGCCACCTCCCGCAAGAAGGAAAACTCCTGGGAAGCGGCAACCGACGGACATTCGACTACGTCTTCCGCCTCCAGGACTCTCTGGTAAGGGCCTTCGACGAAGGCTGGCGCCGCAAAAGGGGGTGCGCCCTCCTGAGCACAGTCGCGGAAGGCCTTCATCTTCAGAGTTTGGCCCTGACCAGGCACCACGTGCAAAGTGCCACACTTAGCCCCCAATTCCTTGCCTATGCGCGCAAACACGCAGTCGATGCCGTCCTCCACCTCACCGGATTCGGCCAAGGCGCTGAGTAGTTCGCCAAGCTCGCTCAGCTGCGCCACCCGGCTGTCTGGCCGGGCGCCTGCCTGCACAGGCCGCAGGATGAGCAGACAGCGTTCGCCAGCGGGAGTCCCGAGTCGTGCCACTTCCATGGTCACCTGCAAAGGATCGCCGGACTTGCTCTGCACGGTGCAATCGATCGGCACTTGGGCGTTGGTGAGGGCGCGGCGCCAATCCGGCATTCCCCCCGGGCGGAAGAGCGCCGAGAGCCGCAGCGCGTGGAGCTCATGAGGCTCGTAGCCCACCAGCGCTGCCATGGCCTTGTTGGCTTCGTAAATGAGATCAGCGGCCACGTCCACCACCATGACCGGCCGCTCCACATGCTCGAACAGACGCGCATATCGTTCCCGCCACTGCGCTGCCGCCTCTTCGGCTGCGGCGGAGCAGGCATTGACCCGCGCGCGCTCCAAGGCAAGTGCCACAAGCGCCGCCACCTCCTGCGCTGCCGCCTGCTCGCCAGGGGTGAGCCCGCGTGCTTCTGTGGCCACTGCGTGGACAATACCCAGCAGCTCCGAGCCCCAATAGAACGGAAACACAAAGGCGACCACCGCGTGATCGCCCAAGAGTTCCCTTTCGGCAGGAGAGCTCACCTCAGCGGCGCTGATGGTGAAGGCGCCAGGCGAGGCCACCGCCTCCTTCCAGGAGCACTCCTCTTCAGGCACCAGCACCTCGCGCCGTGCAAAGCGGCCCTCTTGGTTCAAGAGAGGTGTCGTGGCAAAGACCCGGCGCTCCGCGTCGTACCTGAGGATGACCGCCTGCTCGCAGCTCAAGGACGACTCCACCGCCTGGCGGGCCAACTGGCCGACCTCCACCAGATCGCCCCTGGCAACTGCCTCCACCAGCACTTGCAAGGCGGCGGCTCTGTCTTTGCTCTCGTGCTCACTCATCCCCTTCTCTCCTCACCACACCGCCACCCACTGCGCACCACGGGCCACCTGAGCCTGCAGTCGTGTCAAAAAGTAGCGCATTCCCCTCACAAATTCAAGGGAAAACTGGGCGCGACCGCTCCGCGCTCAACCGAGAAGGAGCACGCGCGTGCGGGGCAGCCGCTTTCACGAGGCGGCCCCGTTTGTCCGCTGTGCGCATGACGTCTTTGCCTGGAGGTGAGATTCCACCACCCGGCGCGTCTCGGCCAGCACCTGCTCCAGAACAGTATCGAGGCTGCCAGGCACAGAGGCTCCCGCCGCAAAGGTGTGCCCTCCCCCGCCGAATTTCGCGGCGATGCCAATCACGGGGATGCGCCCTTTGGAACGCAGGCTGATCTTGGTTCGCCCGTTGTTCAGTTCGGTTAAGGAGAGGCTGACCTCCACTCCTGCCACCATGCGCGGCAGCTCCGGAAAGCTCTCCAGCTCCCAGGTCATGACACCGCTTTGCTCCAGCGCCTGACGGGTAAGGGCAAACCAGGCCAGCGCTCCTTCGCACTCGAAGCTCAGCGAGCGCAGCACCTCGCCCATAAGCCGCACCTTTGCCGGCGAGTTGCTCTCATAGACTTCTTCATAGACCTTGCCCACCTCCACGCCTGCGGCTACCAGCTCAGCAGCCATGCGATGCACTTCTGGCGTGGTGTTGGCAAAGCGAAATGAGCCGGTGTCCGTCACCAGGCAGGTGTAGAGCGCCTCTGTCAGCCTACCCGTGGGCTTGATCCCCATCGCCCGGCTCAGGTCAAAGAGAAGCTCCCCGGTACAGGAGGCACTCGAGTCCACCACCTCGATGTCGGCCATGCCGTCGCTCTGGGTGTGGTGATCGATGCACACCCGTGGCAGATGAAACTCCCTGATGACTTTTCCCACCTCGCGCAGGCGGGCCCAGTCGCTGATGTCCACGATAAAGACTCCCCCAGCAGATCGGAACAACTCTAGATGCTGACTGGGGTCGTATTGGGCGATGGCCCCCTCCGGATCGAGAAAGCGGTAGTGATTGGGCGTAGGACTGACATTGATGATGTGGCTGCGCTTGCCCTTGTGGGCGAGCATGAGGGCGAGTGCACATTCTGAGCCTATGGCATCGCCATCAGGACTGATGTGGGATGTGATGATAAAGTCGTTGCGGGTCGAAATGAACTCGATAACCTTCTGCCAGCTTCTGCTGCTCACCTACTCACCCCTCACCGTCAAATACCCAAACCCGATGTTGCCAACCTCGTCCACTGCCCGGACGACCAGCTCCCTTTCCTGGCCACCGGAAAGCTCCACCCTCAGCTCAAAGACCTCCTGCCGTGCGTCGAGCACGCCGTCGCGGGGTTCGAGCAGAGACCACGGCCCGGCATCCAGGGCATATTCGACACGCTGCAGGGGGCTCCACTCGTCGTGCACTTCGATGATAGCCCTGCCTGCTTTCTTGTCCCAGCGCAGGGCAACGACCTGCGGGGGCGTATTGTCCACCACAAAGGAGCGCGAGATCCGCCTGGCGCTGAGCGCCTCGCCCACGACGTTGGAGGGGGCATCGGTAGCCTCTATCTGGAGTTCGTACTCGCCGTCGGGCATCAAGCGGCTGTCCCAGGAGTAGAAGTTGTTGTCCAGGTCGCTGACCAGTCGGCGCCAGTTCTTTGACCCCACGCGCCGGTACGAGATAGTAAAAAGGAGGTAGTCGTCGTTGGGATCCGAGAACCGCCAGCTCACCGCCCGCCAACCGGTGCGCTTCTCGCTCTTGCCCAACTGCCGCGGGCTGCGCACCCCTGTTGGCACAGCGTCCCCTTCTTTCTCCTCTGCGCTGTCCCGCGCGTCGCGCGGCGGCCGATAGTACTCGCCAGGCGGCAGCACGGTGACGTTGTTCACCTCCGGCGCCAGGTTCTTCTGCCGGTAACCTATGACCACTCCGCTCACCGCCGGGCTCTCATGGCTCTGCCTGTGCAGCTCTGCCTTCCACTGCAGGAAACGGGCCGGCGGGCTGTCGATCTGTTCACCTGCCGCATCGCGATAGGCCTTCGACCACTGACTCCAGGTCTCGTTCGGCTCCTTGGTATTGCCGCTCCGTGTGTACAGGCGCACCTGGTCGGCACCACCGACTGTCTTCCAGCGCAGCTGCCCCCATTGCGCCACCACGCGCGCGTCGATGACCTCCGACTCGTAGACGCCAACGCGTTCATACGCGGGCCCCACGCGGAAGACTCTGCCCGGATTCGAGGTAGCCACGTAGAGGGCGTCGTCCGCACCGGCGACAATGGCCGTGATCTGCTCTCCCTCCACCGTGGTGATGATGGTGGCCTCCTCCCCCCGCTCGAGGACCAACAACCTCCCCTTGTCGTTGCTTCCCGCCATCGGCTTGCCGGCGGCAGTGACCGCCAGTGCCAGCACGCACTGTCTGTCCGAGCGCCACAACTCGGTGGCGTTGCCGTCCGGGTCAATAGCCAAGACGCTGCCCCCGGCAGCGCGCCCAACCTCGGTGGGAGTGATGCGCGCCGGCGGGAGCAGGACCTCCTGTTCCTCTGCGGCTTCTTGCCCTTCCTCTGCAGGTGGCGCTGCCCCTGGCCGCTCCGGTCGCCCTGCGCTCTCCTGCAACGCGGCCGCGTAGAGCACGCCATCCCTCCCGAGGGCGAGGGCGTGCACTTCCTCGGCAGGCGAATCGTATAAGGTGAAGGCCTTGCCGTCCCGGGTCACGCGGTACACGTAGCCGTTCTTGCTGGAACCGACCAGCAGCGCACCGTCGCTGCCCCAGGTGAGGCTGCGCAGATGCGCCTCAGTGGGAGCAAACAGGAGCTCAGCCGCACCGCTTCGCAGTACTCGGTACAGACCCGCCTTGTCCCCGGTGGCGGCATACAGGGTGCGCTGTTGGTCCGCCACAAGCCCCCACACGTAGGAGCACGGGAGCTTGACCACCAGGCAAACCTGGCCCGACGGCCCAACTGCAAGAATCTTCCCCCCTGGTGACGGAGCCATGTACAATGTGCCATCCGAAGCGACGGCTAAGGCATACACCTCCGGCTCCTCGGCATCAAAGACGAGCGAGAGCTCGCCGTTCGGCCCGATGCGGAAGACCTTGCCGTCGTTGCCTGTGCCCACGAAAAGGTTGCCACGCCGGTCTGCCACCATGGACCAGACGAGCGGTTCGCCAAGGTCGGCCAGCTTTTGCACCGCCGGCGCCAAGGTCAGCTCGCCGCGTGGCGTCAAGGTCACGCCGACGAGCCTCCCCTTTTCCAGGGAGGCATAAGTGGTGAACTCGGCAAACCGGGTCGTGGCAGCCTGTGCCAGCGTCCAGCAGAGAACTAAGGTAACCAAACAGAGTCGTCGCATAGCAATGGACCTTTCCGCCTGGCCGCGCTCAAGGTTGGGCGCGCCCTTTGACGCGCACGCGCAACGACCTGCTGCCGCTCACCACCATGCCCACCGGGATTGCTTCTTCATACACGACATTCCCTGTCAGCATCGCCCCTTGCGCCAGTCGATTGGAGTTGAGCACGGTGAGCACCGACAGCGGCAGGTTCGGCATGGGGGCATCTCCCACCATCACGCCAATCTCCGGCGAGACCAGCTGGAGGTAGAGCATATCGTTGCGCCGCCGCTCATTCAGCAACTTGAGCAAGTGGCCAAAACTTCTCGGTTGAAAGCGGGCAGGGTTTTGGCGCCGCTCGGCGGCGGTCACTGCCGCTGCCCCGCCGAGCACGATCGTCACCCGATTCGCAGTCACCGTCCTGGGGATCACCACCTGGCGCACTACGCGCACCACCTTGTCGGACTGAAACGGGCGCAGCACGGCGGTGATGCCCACCGTATCGCCGGGAACAACCTCGGTCTTGTCGTACCACACGGCCGCAATCTGTGCAGAGGCGAAGCCGGCACGCTCGCTGAACTCCACCTCCACTCTGCTGATGGCAGCTTCCTGGAACTGGTTCACCATGAGCGAGGCAAGCATCGCCGCCAAGTCGTCCGCTGCCATTACCCCGTCGCTGCTCGGCGAAAAGAAACCTGCGGTGCGCGTGCCGGTGAAAAAATTGTCCAGCGCCACCCTCCGGCCGTCCGCCAAGAAAATCTGGCCCTCAGCCCGCAGGCTCACATCACCTCCGCCAAGGCGACTAGTGAGCAAGGCATTGAGCACCGCGATGCGCAGGTAGAAAGGGATGACTGTGTCCAACTGCCTGGCCACGGCCACGCGGAAACGGTACTCCTGCGTGCTTCCGTTGAGGCTGTGATAGCGAATGTGCACGGGGACCATGGGCGGCTCCTCGCCGACGATGCCGAACAGGCCCGAGATGCGGTCCTGGCGGATGGTGCCGATGATGCGCGAGACCGCGGTAACCTTGTCCGAACCCATCAGGCTGGGCACCGTGGTGAGCACGCGCGCCTCGCCCATGGGCAAGCGCACTGCCCCCACACCGAACACCTGGTGCCCGAACGCCAGCACCGTGTCCCCCTGGCACCAGGTGACTGTGCCGGCCACGTCGATGACCATGTCGCCATCAATCAGCACCTGGGAGACCGCGTCGCCTGGCTGCAGATTGACCGGGCCCGGAGTAGCCCTTTGCGAGCCCATTCCGCCTTGCACGGCCACAAAGCCCCAACGTGCCAATCGCTCGCGCGCATAGTCGACGACCTCGCTCCGAAATCCGGAGAAGCCCACCGGCACAGGGAGGGTGCTGGAAGACGCACGGGCGGACGCTACTTCCTCCCACACGCTGTCGGTATCCCGGCCCTGGCCGGCCCCGCTTAGCGCCAAATCGAGGTACGGATTCCAGGCGCTCCCCACCTGGGCCTCCTCGAGGTGGCGATCCTTCTCTTTGTCGATCAAGGAGAACATTTGCGCAATGGGGGTGACCCCTGCCAACGGCTCTTTGGCAAACGAGCCCACGCGCAGGGCGAGCGCACCGGCCAGCTTGCCCTCAAGGTAGACCGGGCTGCCGCTCATGCCTGCCACCACGCCGGTGTAGTCAACGCGCTCGCCGTGCAGCCGCACCAGGATGAGGTCCTGCTGCGGATAGTAGTTGCGGATGACGTCGACCACCTCCACGCCGAACTCCTCCACCTGGCTCCCGTAGAACACGGTCTTGCCGATGCCCTTCATGCCAGGACGCACCTGGTCCAGCGGAAGGAATGCCGGTGATTGCCCGTGTCCAGAGGAGGCGAAGAGGACGGCGCAGGTGGCAGCAATTGTGGCAAGAGTCTGCTTTGTCATGGCCAGTGACTCGCTCCCCCTTCGGAAACAGAAAAGGGTAGCGGCTCTGTGGCGGGGAATGCCCTTCCTGCAGGCAACGCTACCCATGCGCATTGACGCGTGCAGTCAGACAAGGTGGTACCACTCCTGCCATAGCGACGCGTCGGGCTCCGCGCGGACCGTAGTGCCGCACATTGGCGGCCAGGTCAGCCGGTTATGCTTTGACGATGCAGTCGACCGGGCAGACCTCCACGCAGCGCGGGTTGTCATAGTGACCCTTGCACTCCACGCACACGGCTGCATCGATGATGTAGATCTCATCGCCCTCGCTGATCGCGCTCACTGGGCATTCCGGTTCGCAGGCGCCACAGCTGATGCACTCTTCGGTAATCTTCATCGCCATGAGAGGGGTCCTCCTTGTTGTTCGGCCTCGCCTTTCTCGCACTGGGTGGTGTGGCGTCTCTGCAACCGCAACGCGACGTTCCGCAGGGCCTTCCCAGCGACCTGGTCGATTTGTGAGCCATAAATATACCAATAAAAACCAACCGCGTCAAGGGCAAATTCCCGGGGGCGAGAGGTCAGGCATACGTGCGCCCTCGCCAGGGCGCTGACTGACCAAGGCGGCGATGGCGAAGAGGCGCGCCGGTTCGCTCCCAGAGAAGCTTGCCCTCAAAGTCCTCTGGGCTGTCTGTGTCCTCCGCCGTCGCGCGGCCTTTCGGCCCGGTGTGGTTCCCTTTTCACCCTTGCATTTCAAAGCGGAATATCATATATTCGCGCAACGTGAGGCGGCGATCGGGTCAGGAACGAGCACGATGGCACTGCTTGGCGCGGTCATGATCAGCAAGTCTTTCCCTGGCGTGCAGGCTCTCAAAGAGGTGAGCTTCGACGTCAACGCTGGGGAAGTGCACGCCCTCGTCGGCGAGAACGGTGCCGGCAAGTCAACCCTGATGAAAATCCTCAGCGGCGCCCTGACTCCAGACGCCGGCACTATCCTCCTTGCCGGTCACCCCACCTCCTTCCAAAACCCCCGGCAGGCGCAGGAAGCAGGCATCGGCATCATCTACCAGGAGCTGACGTTGGTGCCGGAGCTCACCGTGGCGCAGAACATCTTCTTAGGCAGGGAGCCACTGCGCCGCAGCGGGATCGTCAACAAGGGGCGGATGGAACGGATGGCCGCCGAGCTCCTTGCCCAGCTCCATATTGCCATTCCACCGTCGGCCCTCGTGCGCAACCTGCGCATCGGCCAGCAGCAGCTTGTAGAAATTGCCAGGGCCGTGTCCCGCGCGGCGTGCGTGCTCATCATGGACGAGCCCACCTCTGCCCTGTCGCAGGCAGAGACGGCGGCCTTGTTCGAGGTGCTCAACAGGCTGAGGAATCAGGGCATCGCCATCATCTACATCTCGCACCGCCTGGGCGAGGTCTTTCACGTCGCCGACCGCATCTCTGTGCTGCGCGATGGCCGTCTGGTGGGCACGGTACCTGCGGCCCAAACCTCCCGCGCCGAGGTCATCAGAATGATGGTAGGACGCGAGCTATCGACATTCCACGCGCACCACCCGGCGCCGAGGTCCGGCGCAGTTCTCCAAGTCGAACGCCTTACGCTGGAGGCGGAGTTACCAGGCCTCCCGCCTGTGCTGCGCCACATCAGCCTGGAGGTGCATGAGGGCGAGATTCTCGGCATTGCCGGCCTGCTCGGTTCCGGCCGGACTGAGCTCTTGGAGTGCCTCTTCGGCCTGCATCCGCTGCGCATGGGCGGGCGGATCCTCCTGCACGGCGCACCCATCTGCCTGAGCTCCCCGCGCGATGCGCTACGCCATGGCATTGCCTTCCTGCCCGAGGACCGGCGCCGCTCCGGGCTGGTGATCACCATGAGCACCGGTCGCAACCTGACCCTGGCAACCTTGCACAAGCTGCTGCGCGCGGCAGTCATCTCTGGCCGGCGCGAACGTCGCCTGGCGCAAGAGCTGATGCAACGGCTGCGCATCAAGGCGACTGGCTTTCACCAGCCGGTGGAGACCCTGAGCGGCGGCAACCAGCAGAAGGTGGTGGCGGGCAAGTGTCTGGCCACTACGCCGTGCGTGCTGCTCTTGGATGAGCCGACGCGTGGCATCGACGTGGGGGCCAAGGCAGAGCTGTACGAACTGTTTGCCTCTCTGGCAGCGCAGGGTATGGCCATGCTCATGGTGAGCTCCGAGTTGCCCGAACTGCTGGCGCTGGCCGATCGGATCATAGTGCTGCGCGATGGCCGCATCAGCGCCTGCTTTGGGCACGGCGAGGCAACGCAGGAGAAGATTCTGGAAGCCGCCTCGCCGCATGCGCTTGCCGAGGAGGTGGCGCCATGCTGAAAGGCCAGGGCGTGCGCCGCTTGCTCGAACTGCTGGCGCTCCTCAAGCTCTACCTCGGCTTGGCTGCCCTTTTCGCGGCAGGCATTGCCCTGTCCCCCATTGCCGCCGACGGCACCAACGTCTTCCTCAGTCCGGATAACCTTGCCGACGTGCTTCGCCAGGTCTCCAACAATGGCATCTTAGCGGTGGGCATGACCATGGTCATCTTGGTGGCCGGCATCGACCTCTCCGTGGGCACGGTGATGGCCTTGGGCTCGACCTTGACGGCAATGCTCCTCACTGTGCGCGGCTGGTCCACCGCAACCTACGTGAGTGTACCCGCCACTGCCGCGGTCGTGGGCAGCGCGGTGGCAGTCGGGGCCTGGCGCCTGAGCCGTGCACGACGGACACCCGCCATGCTCCTCGCCCCGGGTGCGGGCGCAGTTGCTGCGGTGCTCGTTTGGATATGGCTTGCCCGCCAGTCAGACACTGGCTTTTCCGTGCTCGGCGTGCTGGTAGCCGTGCCCTGCGTGACGCTCCTCATGGGGACCCTCAACGGCCTGCTCATCGCCAAGGGGCGCCTGCAGCCGTTCATCGTCACCTTAGCGATGATGATTGCCGCGCTTGGCTCGGCCCGGCTCATCGCCGGCAAGGACCATTCCGTGTACCAGGTCTACATCGGCCCGGAGGGGGCGACCCCTGCGTTCCAGTTCTTGCGGGCGCGCCTGGGCGGTGTCGTCCCGGTCCCAGGCCTCATCTTCTTGCTCTGTGTGGCCGCCAGCCATTTCGTGCTCAAGAAGCTGCGCTTTGGCCGCTACGTCTACGCCATCGGCGGCAACGAGGAAGCCGCCCGCCTGTCCGGCATCAACGTTGCGGCCATCAAGACGGCTACTTACGCGGTATCGGGCTTGTTGGCCGGCCTTACCGGCGTGCTCTACTGCGCGCAATACCGGCAAGGCAAGCCCGATGCCGGCACAGGCATGGAGCTGGACGCCATCGCCGCGGTGGTCATCGGGGGCACCAGCCTGCTGGGCGGGCGTGGCTCGGTCATCGGTACGCTGGTGGGGGTGTTCATTTTTGGCTTGCTGAATAACATTCTCCAGTTGCGCAACGTGGATTACAACGTGCAGTTGGTCTTCAAGGGAGTGATTATCGTTGCCGCAGTACTGCTGCAGGAGGGACGCTTTGGCGACTGGCTGCGTCGCCTGCGGCGCTCGTTGCCGCACCGAGCAGGGCCCTGAGCACCGGAGGGAAAGCAAAAGAGCGCGGGTTCTCAGACCAGGAGGAATGGTGATGCACAGGTCGTTCTACATGCTGAGGTTTCTCACGCTGGTAGTGCTGGCTTCTCTGATGGCAACCGGATGTGGCAAGAAAAAGAGCGAGAGCAAGTGGGTGATTGCCTTCTCGCAGTGCACAACCACTGAGCCCTGGCGGGTGCTGTTCAACGCTCGCCTGCGCGCGGAAGCCGCCAAGCACCCGGAGGTCAAGCTCATCATTGCCGATGCGCAGGACAAGACCGCCAACCAGGTGGCGCAGGTGGAGAATTTCATCCGCCAGCGGGTGGATGCCATCCTGATCTCGCCCAAAGAGTCCGCCGGACTCACGGATGTGGTGGCGCAGGCCTACGATGCGGGCATTCCGGTCATCGTGCTGGACCGCGGGGTGAACACCGACAAGTACACCTGCTTCATCGGCGCTGACAACATGGAGATCGGGCGCGCGGCCGGCCAGTATGCGGTGGAGCTCCTCGGTGGCAAGGGAAGGGCCAAGGGCAACATCGTGGAGATCTGGGGCGGCATGGGCTCGACTCCCGCCCAGGAGCGCCACGCCGGCTTTCAGCACGTCATCGATAACGAGCCGGGCATCAAGACGGTGGTCGGCCGGCAGGACGGTGATTGGAAGCAAGACAAGGCCTACACCATCATGGAGACGGCCCTTAAGGCACACCCGAAAGTCGACTTGGTCTACGCCCACAACGACCCCATGGCCTTCGGGGCGTATCTTGCCGCTCAGGACGCAGGCCGCGCCAAGGACATCAAGTTCATCGGCATCGATGGCATCCCCGAGGAGGGGTGCAAGTGGGTAGCTGAGGGCATCCTGGCCGGCACCTTCCTCTATCCCACGCCCGGCGAAGAGGGGCTGCGCGCCGCGCTCAAGGTGCTCAGGGGCGAGAAGGTGCCCAAGCGCATCACCCTGCCCACGGCGCGCATTACCAAGGCCAACGTCGCCGAGTTTCTTCCCGCCAAGCCATAGCCGGGTTTGCGCCCTGCAGGCCGAGCTCTTCCGCGCCGGCATCGGCTAAAGAACCCGAGGAAAAAGGGCAAGAGTAGTTTCCCTCCTCTCCCAAGGTCGAGGCCGTGCCGGTACGTCAGACCTTTGTCTCAAGCCACATCATCGGGCTGGCGCAGGTCTTTGAGCATCTGCGCAATGTTGCCCACGCCACCGATCAGCACCAACGCGACCAGCGCAGAAAATGCGGCGAGCGTGAGCACGACCACCAACTTCCACAGCAGTATCCAGCTCATGCGCGATCCTCCCTTGCCCGGTCCGGGAAGAGTAGCGAACCCGCCACCATGCCGACAAAGGCTAAGATAAACGCCAACAGGCCAAAGAACCTGTCGCTCAGATACCAGGGCACATCTGCCCCCTTGGTCCACGGCCCGATGCCCAACACCGCCACCACGCCGGCACACAGGGCCAGATAGGCGCCTGTTGTGCTGGCCCGCTTCCAGTACAGACCGGCGCCGATTACGGTAAAGGCCCCCGCCAAATAGATGGTGCCCGTAATTGCCATGTAGTTCCACAAAGAGACCGGCGCCTCGAACCAGAGCCCCCAGACCAGCAGAAAGATGCCCACCGTGACGATGCAGACGCGGGTGATGAGCAGCCGGGCCCGGTCGGAAAGCTCCCGCCTGCGCAACGGGGCAATGATGTCCTGGGTGATGACCGCGCTCCAGCTCAGCAAGTAGCTGTCCTGGGTCGACATGAACGCGGCGAACATGCCCGCGCTGAGCAAACCCAGCAGACCGCTCGGCACGATCTTGGCGATGAACAGCGGCATGCCTAACTCGCTGCTTAACGCCTCCGGCCCCTGGAAGGCGCGGAGGAACTCGGGCACATTGGCCATGAAGACAAAGGCGCCGATCCCCCACAGCATCGGGATGATGCGACGCGCCGCATACGAAATGGAGCTATACGCGTAGAGCTGCCTGGCCACGCGTGGTGACTTGGCCGCAAGGGCGCGCTGGGTCCCTGTCTGCCACAGGGCACCAGCCGCCAAGAGCTGCACCATCATAAAACCCACGTACAGCGGCCCAAACCCCGAGCCCTCGTGCAGAGGATTGAACCAGGCGTCAGCATTGACGCCCACCGGTGCCTGGAACAGGGTGCGCCAACCCACCGTCTGCAACACATAGTAGGTCCCCGAGAGCATCCCCACCGAAAGGACGATGAACTGCACAAAGTCGTTGATGACCACCGACACCATGCCGCCCAGCACCGTGTAAACCAGCACCATGAGGAGCATCACCGTCATCATGATTTTCAGCCCAGCCGGATCGCTGAAGCCTGCCACGCCCACCATAAAGCGTGCCGATGCTTTGAGAAAGAGGCCAGTGTTGAGGATGCCACCCAGGGCGAGGATGATGGCACCCAGAACGCGCACATTTCGCCCAAACCGTTTCCCATAGAACTCTGGGATGGTCATCACTTCCATCTTGCGCAGCCGGTAAACGATGAACCCGGTCAGGCCGATGGCCAAGATACAGGAGAATTCCAAGACGGCGATGTGAAAGGCGGAAAAGCCATGCTTGAAGCCCAGCTCGGCGTTGTACATCACCGTGACCAGGCCGATCTCCGTGCCGCTCATCGTGGCGATAGCCAGCCACAGCCGCAGCGAGCGGCCTGCCACGATAAAGTCGCCGATGCCGCGCACGTACTTGCGCACCAGCACCCCAATCACCACCGGGATGCAGACGTAGGTTAGCAGAATCAGCCAATCCACCGTGGCAAAGTTAGTCGCGTAGAGGTCCATGCACCGTCTCCGTGTCTTTGAGCTCCTACTGTTTGACGAAATCCTTCTCTCGCAAACGCAACTGTAACGGCCAGGGGTCCTGCCAGAGTTTCTTCAGGGCAAAGCCTACTATCACCCAGATTTGCCCGGGAGAGGGCTCGAACAGGTAGGGATAGCTAAGCTGGCCGCCAACCTGCCGGGCGATGACCACCGGCTCGCCCCAGTGCAAACCGTCTTCGGAAAAGGCTATGCTCAGCTCCTCCCGATGCCAGGAAGCAGGGAATTCCGTGTGAAACGGCGAAGGATTGCTCTTGGGCCAGGTCCGGCCCTCGGGATTGAGCCTGTTCCAAACCAACGCGAAGCGGCCGCTGCGTAGGCGCACCAGATGGCCTGGCGCGCTGCTGGCGTTGATGGGCGAGGGCTGGATGGTCCGCCAGTAGCGGCCACTGTCCTCAGAGATGGCCTGCCAGAAACGGTCCAAGTTGGTGCGTATCAGCATGAGGAGCCGGCCATCGGGAAGCTCGGCGATCGTGGGTTCGAAGGCCCCGTCGTGGTGGCCGTGTCCGCCCAAGTCGATCCAGTTACTGCGCCGCCACGTGTGGCCATCGTCGTCGGACCAAAAGGAGCAAGTGACCAGCCGTCCGGGGTCAGACACCAGGTGCTGCAAAGGCACCACGACCCTCCCGGAACTGGTTTGAATCAGGCCGAAGAAATTGGCGTTGTAGCCATCAAGAAGGCGCAGCTTGTCGATCCACGTCTTGCCGCCATCCAGGCTGCGCACGGCCCACACCTCCAGCTTGCAGTCCCCAGGTTCGTTTCGCTCACCATCCCAACTAAACTTGCGCCCTGCAAAGTTCAGGAAGACGACCACCAAGACGTTGCTCTTCGTGCGCAGCAGGTGGTAAGAGGCGGGCTCGGCCGGGTTGATGCCCTCGCACACGGGCGATGGCTCCGACCAGCTCTTGCCGCCGTCATAGCTCAAGGAAAAGCCGCGGTCATCCAGGGTGGCCAAGGCGCCATCTGCCATGAGCACAAAGGGGCCTCGCCTTGGCAGGTTGAGGGTATCGCAGCGCGGGTGTATCCAGCGCGTGCCGGCGTCTGGAGCAGCGCCAGCGGCTACTCCCCACAGGCAAACGTTCACCATGAGCACGTGCCACTTCATGGAATTCCTCCTATTCATGGCCTCTCCTGAACCCGCGCCTTGCTGGCGGGCAGCTCTCCCCGCCCGAGGTCTTTCACGGAAGCCTCGCCTCGCCCACCTTGACCACCCGTTCGACCACGCCTGCAGGCCACGGTCGCGGGGGCAGCGGCCGCTGCGCCTCGCGCGGCTGTTTCAGTGGGATGGTCAATTCCCGCGCCTGGGGCCGCACCCAATAAATTAGCCACGCCGCTGCGGTTCCTCGCCATTTCGTCTCGCCACCAACCACCCTGCAGGTCACCTTGTGCTCTCCTTCGGGCAACTGCAGCTTCGCCCAGAGCCAACTGCGCAGATCCCCTTCGATAGACGGCTGCACCTCTCGCCCGTCCACCCTTACGCGCAAAGAGGCCTGGCTCTGTGCAGTCCTTGGCTCACGTTCAAACAGGACGGCCAACTCTGCTTTCGCTAACCCGGCGGGAATCTGAACGGCTGCTTCCAGCTCACCTCTGCCGCGTTTCGTGCTGACTTGGCCTGCAGGGCGCCTCTCCTGACCCGCCGGTGCGGAAAGGGCTCCAACCTGGCTGAGAACCTCTGCCAAGACTCCCGGTGCCACGAGTTCTGGGTTCAGTAGGCGCGGCTCTTGTGCCTCGCCAAGCATGCGCAAGTGGCGGACGTCGAGCGCCGTCGCTTCTTCTTCGAAGGTCACCCCGGCCAGTAGCGGTTCGTTCGCCTCGGCCAGCGGGTAGATTTCAAAGACCGCCGTCTCGTACCCCTGCAGAGGCACGTGCACTGTGGCGCCGGCCGCGTAGAGCTGCGGGCAGAGGTGGCGCGTGGGGTAGACGCGCTCCACCACCAGCGACGCCGCCTTATCGTCGATACCCAATCCAGGGGCAAGCGGGATGGGGATTTCTTTCGGTTCGATGAACGGGTTGCGCACTGCGACGATGCCCCGGCTGCCGGCAAAGTGGGCGTAGCCATAGGGCTCGCGCTTGCCTGGGTGTCCGCCGATCATGGCCGTGTGCACCAGCAGGTCAAAGTGGTCCCGCGCCCAGGCGACGGACTGGGCCAGGGCCTCCCACTCTCCTTCGCTGAGAAGGTTGGGTGAAATGTACAGCTCCCACATGGTCACCCCTCGGGCAAAGTAGAGGAGGACATTGTTGGTGAACTTGTCCAGCGGCTCATCTTCGCCGCCGAGCTTCTGCAGGTTGCCCTTGATGATACCATGGGTCATGAGGTTAGCAACGGGAAACCAGAAGTCGTTGATGCCATAGTCCTCGAACAGGACATGGTCACGATAGGTCATGGCGGCATCGCGGCGGCTGATGGAGGGCACGTCGGCGTAGCCATAGTCAGCGCCTTGCATCCAGATGGTGTTGGCGTACTTGAGCCACCAGGGGCTTAGCCAGGTACCGGAGGTGATGTTGAGGAAGACCTCTGGTCGGGCAGCGCGCACCGACTGGCAAAGGTCAATCACCGCCTCCAAGGTGGCGCGCCGCGAATAGAGGCCCACGGGATGCCCATGCTCCGTCTCGCTGCACGAGAACTGGATGCCATCCCACTTGAAGTAGCCCACCCCGTGCTCTTTGACGAAATCCACCACGCGTTTCTTGAGCAATGCGTGGTACTTTGTGCCGGCCACGCACATCTGGTCGCCCACGGTCTCGTAGCCATGTTCTCTCATCCAGCCCACGCGCCAGTCTCGGTGCGAATAGCCGCCAATGGGTCCTAACCAGATACCCAAGTCGGTGCCCAAGCTGTCGAGCGCCTGGCTTATGGGTTTCAGGCCTTGCGGAAACTCCTGCGGGCGCACCACCCAGTCGCTCTTGTACACGTCCCAGCCATCGTCCAACACGAAGGCGTCCAGCCGGATGCCGCGCTTCTGCCACATCTCGCGCTGAAAGTCCCTGATGATGCGCAGCACGTTGGCTTCGTTCATCACATCCTCAGGCCGCTCGGTGTACTCCGGGGCGCGCACGTCGTACCACGAGTTGTAGAGCAAGTAGGGCTGGAGCGGCGCGACGCGGGTGTCGTCCAAGTAGCGAGAGAACCAGAGCTTGGCGTGCGGGTTTGGGCAAAGGCCGGTCACCACCCACTCGCTCTGCACCCAGAGGCTGTCCACCACCTCCCCCGCTTCGTGCCCACAGCTGAGGGAAGCAGAGCCTGTCTGCTCCAGCTTCAGCAAAGTCGTGGCCACCGGGTACTCCACGCCCCAGAACACAGCGCCATCCTGGATGCGCGCTGCAGCCGGCTGTCCAAAACCACCGTTCTTTACCAGGGCCAGAGGTCCCTCAATTGCTCCCCGGCGCGGCCACACAAAATGGAGAAAGTGCCGGTGGCGCTTCGGGTCGCACACCGCGAGTCGCCGCCTGAGGTAGGGGCGATCAGCCGGAAGCTCGTAGCTGAGCAGCACCTGCAGGGAGGCTTGGCGGTGCTGGAACAGCAAGTGTGTCCTCTTGCTGTCTCTCGCGGAATCATTGCTCGTCACGGACAGCAGTCGGAAGTCCCGCGCCGACACCAGCAGCTCGTTGTCGGCGTTATCCTTCTTGCCTGGGGCTGACCAATCCGTCCAGAAAAGCTCCAGAGCAAAGTCACCGTCTGCTTCGACACGCACGGTGCGGCTCCCGTGCGCGGTGAGCCACCCGGGCTGCCCGGCCAATGTTTCGGAGACAAGCTGCCCTCCCTCCACTCGCAACGAGCACACAAGGCAGTTGTTTTCCAGGACGACGATGCGGTCTTCCTGCCCACTGCTCGCCGTAGCAGAGGCATCCCCTGCCCGCGCCGCGACCCAGAACATGAGCAGAGCGCAGACGACACATGCCAGGCGTCTTGCCATAGTTCTCCCTCTCATTTCGACAGTGTGGGCCCTCACAAGTTGCACTCCTCCACCATGGCTCCCTGGGCGACCGAGATCACGTAAGGCGCGCCCCCTGCAGCAGTGATGGCCTGGGCCACTTCTTCGGTGCGCTCTGGGGCGTAGGCGAACATGCAGCCACCGCCCCCGGAGCCATTGATCTTCGCCCCAAGAGCTCCGGCAGTCAATGCGGCGGCGATCATGCGTTCGATCTTGGGTGTAGAAATGCGCAGCCCTTCGCCGAGTTGGCGATGGTGAGCCGTCAGCAACGCCCCCAAGCGACCATGGTCAACCTCCTCCTGCCGAAGGAGAAGGCGCGCCTGTTCAGTCAGATCACGAACGCCAACCCGTGCGCGCAGGAGTTGGCTTTGCTCGCGGCTGAGTCTCCTCTCGTGCCGGTCGATGTCCGCAAGCGACACGGAACGATACGAAAGGGCCGCATCGGCACTCTTCAGGGCCTCCATGGCAGCAACCGAGCCTCCCCGCACGCAGGCCAAGAGGTCGGTGGTATCCTTTGGCTCGTGCGAGTCGCCGAGCACAAATTTTCCCAGCCGGGCCGGCAGACTCTCAATGCGCAGCTCCGGCGCAAACTCGATGTGCAACACGCCGCCGAAGCTGGCCGTGACGTGGTCCATCATGCCCCCGGGCTCGTGAAACTCCAGCACCTCCGCTTCGTGCGCACAACGAGCCACAAACATCGAGTCTGCGGCGCGGTCATCCTGGGCTGCTGCCAGCAGGAACAGCACCCAGGCCACCACCAGCGCAGACGAGCTCGAGGTGCCGGAGTTGATGGGGATCGTGCCATGGACGCGGCATGAATAACCCCTCTCCAGCCTCAGCCCCCTGCGCAGCAAGACATTGAGGCCGCTGCGCAGATAGTCGCGCTTCCTCTCGTACGGCACCGGCCCAGGAAGGGAAAAGTGTTCGCGGGCGCCGATATCCGGCAGGTCGATTTCAAACCTGGCGTCTTCCCTCCTCTGGCCGCTAATCCAGATGCGGCGGTCGATGGCCGCGGCGATCACCGGCAGCCCCAAGTAGTCTTGATGTTCGCCAAAAAGGCAGATGCGCCCCGGCGCGGAGACCACCAGCGCGCGGGCGCTCATCGATCTGCCTCCTTGCCCAGGGGTGCCGCAGCCTGCAGTTCCTGGAAAAGTCTTTCCGCCACTGTCAACTCCTCTGGCGTGTTTACTGCCCAGACCAGGCGCGTGTCCTCCACCGGCAGCGCCTCAACTTGATGCCCGGCCGCGCGCAAGATGCCCACAATGTCGGTGAGGTAGTACTCGCCCTTGGCATTGTGGTTGTCGATCTTCGCCAGGAGCGGCAGGACCACCTCGGCGCGAAAGCAGAAGTGCGAAGTGATGACCTCTTTGACTGCCGCCACCTCCGGCGTGGCATCGAGCTCTTCGACGATGCGCACCACCCTCCCCTGCACATCGCGCAGCACCCTGCCATAGGCCGGCGGCGCGTCGAACACCGCACTGAGGAAGGTGGCGGCTGCCCCGCTGCTCTGGTGGAGCGACAGGAGCTTCTGAAGGAGGCCTGGCGTGATGAGCGGGCTATCGCCGACCAGCACGAGAAGGTCACCTTCGTAGCCAGCCAAGAGCGGGCTCACCTGCAGCAGCGCATGCCCGGTGCCGAGCTGCGGCTCCTGGGTAACATAGCAGAGCCCAGGGCCAAGAGCCTGGCGCACCTTCTCAGCCCCGTAGCCAACCACCAAGTAGATGGTCTCCACACTTGCAGCGCGGCACGCGTCGACTACGTACTGCACCATGGGTCGGCCAAGCAGCGGATGGAGCACCTTGGGCAGGTCGGATTTCATGCGCGTGCCCCTGCCTGCGGCCAGGATGACCGCGCGCAGTTCTCCGGCCATTGGGCTTCTGTCAGTGCTCTGCGCGTCCTTCAAGGCAAGAGCGTCCTGGCCATCTGCGCAAGGTCGCCCATACCCGGTTCATAGGGTCGCAGGATGAAGCGGAAGGAAGCAGGCGCCGCTCTGAGCGCGTACTGCTCGAGCACCCCCGGGCCGCAACTGGCGTTGCCCAGGCCGCACTGCTCATAGTCCAGGCACAGCACCACCTCAGGTCGCGGGCGGAGCTCGTGGATGTGCTCTGCCTTGTCAAGGTCATGGGCCGTGAAGTGCAGGGCAGAGACGGCCAGAGGCTGTGGGCAGACGACCAGCAGGCCGACGCCGCTGGCGTCCGTCAGCGCCAGCCAACGCACCTCCTCGTGGTTGCCCATCTCCTGGGGGCGTACGTACGGCTCATATTGCTCCGTCACCGTGCTGCGATAACGGCCAACGTCTGCACTGCTCTTGCGATCCGGATAGTTCTCGCGCGGTCCCCTGCCGAGCCACTCCATCCGTTCGTAGGCGCCGTCGACCAGCAGGCGGACGCCCAGACGGGGCAGGATGGCCAGCTCGCCAAAGGGCTCCACTTTGTTTGCGACCTCCATCCAGCCATTCGCCAGCACCCGGTAGGTGGCCGAATGCGTAAACCCTCGGCCTGGTGCCCCTGTCCAGACATGCTTGGTGCGCACCAGCACCTCCCCCGCACTCACGCGCTCCACGGCAAAGGCTTGCAGTTGCGGCGCCAGGCGGTCCAAGCCAGCCTCAAGCCAGGGTTTGCGCAGACCCTTGTCGTTGTCAGTTGGGGCGCGGAAGGCGTTGAGCACCGGACCCGGCGGGTTGGCTCCTTGCGCGAGCACCTCCCTTTCCCAGTAGCGCAGCGAGATCAGCGCGCCGTTCGCGCGCGAGAAAGTGGCCCCAAAGCCATTGCCCTGCAGGGACACAACACTGTCCCCTTCGGCGACCTGCACCTCCTCTGGCGGAAGTTGCACAGGCGGAGCCAGCTTGACCCGGAAGGGCAGCGCGAGCTGCTCCCAAGCGACCTCGTGCCCCTGTTCCGCCCAGGAAGTAGCGTCGCGGAGATGGAAAGAAATGCGGAGGTGGTACTCCGCGCCCGGACGAAGGCGCGGCTTCCTGAAGGGAATGCGCACCACAGTGCTTTGCCCGGGGCCGATGGCCAGCGGCGAAAGAGCGCCGCGCTGGATTTCGCTGCCATCCTCAGTGAGCACCCAAGTGGGGATGAATTCCCCAAGGTCGGTGAAGAAGAACTTGTTCCGCGCGCGTACCCACCCGTGCAGGAGGTCTACCGGCTCGATGGCGATGTTCTGGTAGACCTTCTTTACCTCCCAGAGCTTCGGGGTAATTCGTCGGTCGGGCAGCACCAGGCCGTTGCAGCAAAAGTTGCCGTCGTTGGGCTGGTCGCCAAAGTCGCCGCCGTATGCCCAGAACCAGACCTCCTCCCCCCTGTCGTTCACGGCATGCTTGCGCAGGCCTTGGTCCACCCAGTCCCAGATGCAGCCGCCCTGCAGATTCCGGTACCGCTCGATGACCTCCCAGTACTCCTGCAGGTTGCCGACGGCGTTACCCATGGCGTGGGCGTACTCGCACATGATGAGCGGTCGGTCGCGGTCCTGGCTTCCGTACTGCACCAGATGCTCGAGAGGTGGGTACATCGGGCAGACGATGTCGGTGTGGGGACGCGTGCCGGCGCGCTCGTAATGCACCGGCCGCGACGGATCGCGCTGGTGAATCCAGTCGCTTGCCTCCTCGAAGGTCGTGCCGTCGCCTGCCTCGTTGCCCAGGGACCAGATGATGACCGATGGGTGGTTCTTGTCGCGTTCCACCATGCGGGTGATGCGGTCCACGTGGGCCGCTCGCCACTCCGGCTTGTTTGCCAGCGTCCGCTCCGGGTCGTAGCCTATGCCGTGCGACTCGACGTTGGCCTCGTCGATGACGTAGAGGCCGTAGTAGTCACAGAGGTCGTACCACGCAGGGGCGTCCGGATAGTGGCAGGTGCGCACGGCGTTGATATTGAAGCGCTTCATGAGCAGAATGTCTCGCACCATCGACTCCACAGTCACATAGTGGCCGGTGTCCGGGTCGTGCTCGTGGCGATTCACCCCCTTGATGTAGATGGGCTTGCCGTTGACCAGCAGTTGCCCGCCTTTGATTTCCACGCTGCGGAAGCCAACGCGGCACGGGATGACCTCCAGCACTCGGCCGTCAGCATCCTTCAGGGTCAAGACAAGCGTGTACAAGTGCGGCTTCTCGGCCGACCATTTCCGGGGATTGGCCACCTCCGCGCTCAGCAGCATGGTGCTCTCCGCGCCGGATGCCAAGTAGGGAGTGCTGGCGGTCATACTGGCCACCACCGGCGCCGCCGGCTCCACGCCGTCCAGCAACACGGCCTCCAAGGTTGGTTTCCTGACCCCTGTGGGCCCGTTGTTGCGGACCTTGGCGGTCACCCGCAACGTAGCATCACGGTAGGCACCATCCAGTGCGGTGCGAACGAAAAAGTCCCGCACGTACACCGTCGGCCGCGCCATTAAATACACGTCCCGGAATATGCCGCTCAGCCGCCAAAAGTCCTGGTCTTCCAGATACGAACCGTCCGACCAGCGGTAGACTTCGACCGCCAGCAAGTTCTGGCCCGGCTTGAGAAAGCCGGTGATGTTGAACTCCGCGGGAGTGCGGCTGTCTTGGCTGTAGCCAACCAGCTCGCCATTCACCCACAAGTAAAAAGCCGACTCGACTCCGTCAAAGACCAGGAACACTTGGCGGCCCGCCCAATTCTCGGGAAGGGTAAAAGTCCTCCGGTAAGAACCTACCGGGTTGAAGTCGTGCGGGATGTACGGCGGATTGGCCGGAAAAGGGTAGCGCACGTTGGTGTAAATGGGGATGTCGTAGCCGTGCATCTGCCAATTGCTCGGCACGGGGAGGCTGTCCCACGCGCTGGCGTCAAAATCCGGCCGATAGAAGTCGCGCGGACGGTCGTCCGGCCGTCTGGCCCAGTGGAACTGCCAGAGGCCATTCAGCGACACCAGAAAGGGCGACATGGCTCGCGTAAAGGAAAGTGCTTGCTCCTGGGTGGCAAAAGGGGCCATGGTCGCATGCCGGAGCTCTTTGTTGATACCAAACACCGCGGGGTCTTCCCAGTGGGAGTCCTGGAGTGCCCGCGTGGCCCCTACGACAGAAAAGCTCAAGGCTACGTGCACAAGTACCGGTAGCAACGGAAAAGCAGTAAGTCTCATCTATCTCCTCCAGCCAAGAGGACTTGGCTCATCTCATCGGTGTGGGCCGTTGCCAGTGCGTCAGTAACAGCGGCCATCGTCATCGACTCCTCTGCACCGGCGACCCGCCTGCGCCAAGGGCCACCACCTATCGCCACTGCCCAGCCTTCATGTGCGCACCCAGCGTGGCCCGGCCTCCGGTAGCGAAGTTCGCGCCAAGTCGATGGGGGCAGACCGACGCATGCTCCGCCCAAACGAATCCTCCCCACGCGGGTGCGCGACCTTTGAAAGATAAACAAATTCATGCAAAATGCAAGGGGAAAGTACCCCGCCTCTCAACGCCAGCAGTGTCGCCCAATGAGCGGGTGCGGGCGACCAGGCCCACGGGCCCACCAGTGACCGCCTTCGCCGCTCGCTGCCAGTTCCCCCTCCACAAGAAGCTGACCACCACCAGAACGAGGTGCTGGAGCTGGTGGCTCCTGGGCCGAACGTCAAGAAGCGATGAGAAGAGGAGGCCCTCGCGGACGTTACTGAGGGTGCGCTGGCATCCACGAGCCATCTATTCCGGCTAGTCTTGGGCGGGCAGTCGGTGGGCCCCAAGGTGGCGCTGGTGAGGTGAGAAGCGGATAGCCGTACAGGCCCAGGCCGCCTCGGAGGCCAACACGAGGCGGAGCACGGGCCCTCCAAGCCTGCCCTGCATAGGGAAAAAAATGACTTGAGATAGGCCGGTTTTTCTTTATATTCCAAGCGGGAGGATTGCCGGTTGGCATCCGGCCTCAGAGCGCGGCGCGGTGATAGAGGGCCACAGGGGATGGAGGGGACACGAGTTTTGGGGAGGACGGTGTACCATGAAGCAAACTGTAGATGCGCGGTTCTTGGTGATCTTCGCCTTGGTGGGGTTTGTTCTTTCCTGTGGGCGGGACAAGACGCCGTTAGCTCCTGCCCAGGGGCCCGTGGTCTGTCCCCAGCAGCACATCCCCTGGCCGAGCATAGCCGATAGCCCGTGGCCGATGATGTGGGCAGACCCGCAGTGCACGGCCTGGGGCAGGTACCCCGGGCCGCGCATCGGGAGGGTGGCCTGGAGCTTCAGCGAAGAGGGGTTGTATGCCGAAGACGTGAACGTCGCTGTTGGGGAGGACGGCACGCTTTGTCTGGCAGCTCCCATCGTCAATGCCCGTGAGGGGAGCCGTCCGCACCTCTTTGTGCTCGGCCCCGACGGCAGCTTGCGGGCGAAGATCCCCTTCAGTCGCCCAGGGCAGTGTAACTCCAGCGCGGCCCTCCTTGCTGGGGGGAGGGTGCTCGTGGTAGACCTAGGGGGGTAGCGGGAGAGATTTACCAGTTCGACAGGGAGGCGAATCTCCTCTTTCGGGTAACGGCCCCCCACGCCAACTCGGCTGCCGCGCCGGCGATAGGCAGGGACACTCTGCTGTTCCTCTACTGCTGGGATCACGTGTTTTCCGCGGTGGAGCCGACGGGCCGGGTGGTGTGGTCCACTCGCTTTGATGGCCATTCTCCCCCCATGTACGGTGGAGCGCTGGCTCTGTCGCCCGACGGCGCCGTTCTGTACGCCTTGCGCCGTGCGGAGCCGGGCAAGCAACTGACGGCGTGGGACGCACGAAACGGTGCCGTGCTGTGGGAAGCTCCTTCCGACCTGTATTTTGATTCCCCTCTTGTGGACAATGAGGGCAACGTCTATTGCACGGTGCGCAGCCAACGGGGAGCTCACCTCGTGGTCGTGGTGCGCTCTTACACGCAGCAGGGACAGCTGAGGTGGGAGAGCCGCGCGCCAGTAGGGCTCACCACCAACCTGTGCATGAGTGCCCAGGGGCACATCTTCGCGTATGGGAAAGGAGATTCTCTCTTGTGTTTTGACTGCCAAGGGAGCCTTTGCTGGGCCGCACCGATGTTGCGGCGACCTGAACTGGGTGCAGAGGGGGGCGTGCGCTTGGTGCTGGATTCTGAGGGGGTGGTGTATGCCTGCTACAGCTGGAAGTACCTTTTGGCCTTCGACGCAGCCGGGAATAGCTTGTTCACTTGTGAACTCCCAGGAATCCCCGATCGGCTCTCTGGGGTTGCGATACCCGGTCCAGACAAACTGATCGTGGTCGGGGAATACGCTGTCTATTGCATAGAGTAGGAGGCGGAAAAGAGCTATGCAGAGCATCAGGGTTCCAGGGGCTCTGGCACTTGCGCTTGTGGGGGCCTTGGCGCAAGGAGCGCTCTCACAAAGGGCCCTCGAAGTCCCCGGCGAAATCACTATGGCCGTAACGGGGTTGTCAGAGGAGCTGGACTGGGTGGTAAGGGCACGCTGCCAGTCCGCGGTTCGGTGGTCCTGGGACGGGGGCGCATGCCGGCTTACCTCGGAATTTGCCTTTGCCCAGATCACCGGCTATGGAAATGCCGAGTCTCGTCAATCGTTCAAGTGCCCCATCGTGGACTGGCCGGGCCTGAGAATTTACCTTTGACCTCCCCCCCCGGTACACAGATATGTCTTTCTGCCTTGACCTCTGCGACGCCGACTGGACGGCTGAGTACGATAGCCCCAAAGACGTCTGGGTGCGCTGCCACCTTACCGGTCCGACGACCAGCTATCTGGAATGGAAGCGGGGGCAAGGGGGGAGCTACTCCGCGCAGATGGTCGGCTCCATTTGGGAGATGTTCGGGCGCCGTACGCCCAATCACGCGAAGCTTCAGCCTACGCCCCCTCGCAACTTCACCTGTACGAACGCGGCGGAGGCCGGCGCCAGCCCATCTTTCACCTGGGAGGAACCCGAGGAGCCAAGCCAGGTGAGCTTCCTGTACAGCCTCTACCGGAAGCGACCCTCTCAGTCGTGGAGGCGCATCGTGTCGGGTCTGACAGGCAGGAACTGGACCGACGAGGAGGTCACGATTGACCCGCTAAGGGGTGTGACCTACTGCTACTGTGCGACTGCTTACACCAGCCAGTCGGTGGAGTCGCCCCCGTCGGAGGAGGCATGGATCATGGGCCAACTCGGCAAGCCGGGCGAAGCCCCGCCAGAGGCCTCCGAGGTACGGGGTGAGGAAACAGACCTTTCGCTCCTTCCTAACCTCTGCAACCCCACAGGCACGGTGCGCTATGTGCTTGCCCAGGAGGGCGAGGTGTGAAGGTGAGCCTATATGACCTTTGTGGCCGGGAGGTGCTGCGCCTTGCCGAGGGGCTCCATCCGCCTGGGGAGTACCAGCTTCGGCTGGACGGGTGGGCGTTGAGCTCGGGGGCCTATTTGGTGCGGATGGTGCATGGGGGTGGCGCCCTGACTGCCAAGGTGCTGGTGGTGAAATAGGTCTGCGCTGAGTCTGCGCTCAGCTTGCCTTTGCCATGGCCGCCGGAGAGGGCCCTTCTGCCAAGGGTGGGGTCTTACATTTGGGCACGGAGCTGGCCTTTGCGCACGAGGTGTGGGCCTACGGCCTGCTCGGCAGGAGGAAGAGAAAGGGCTCTACAGCTGAGGATTTTTTCCTGAAATTTGAAGTGCTGCCACCCGCGAAGGTAGGCTACGGTTGTTGGGGAGGCGCTATGAGGAGAGTCGTTTTCCTGCCGCTTGTGCTCTTGTCCTGTGCGCTGCTGTGGTGTGCGCGCGACAAGACCCCTTTGGGCCCGGTGGGGGCCCGGCCATCTGCCCGCAGCAGGAGATCCCCTGGCCGAGCTTGGCCAATAGTCCGTGGCCGGTCATGTGGGCAGACCCGCAGTGCACGGCCAGGGGCAAGTACCCCGGTGCCCGCCTGGGGAAGCTCGTGTGGGGCTTTGCGCCGGTGCAGATTGACGGCGAATGCGTCAATGTGGCCGTGGCCGAAGAGTGCACCATCTACTGGGCCGCGCGGGTTGCCGCCCCGGCCTGGCAACTGACGCTGTTCGTGAGAGGCGTGGACGGCAGGGAGCGCGCGCGTGTCCCGTTGGGCCCACGCGGCCAATGTCAGGACAGTTCAAGCCCGATCCTATTGGCCGATGGGACCCTCTTGGTGATCGGCGGTGAGGAGGGGGCATTCTTTGAATGCACCCCCGATGGCCAGGTGCACACTACGTTCCGCCTGTGGCAATACCATGGGGTGGCGGGTCCTGGGCTCGGGATGGAGGGGAACGTTTACTTATGCGAGGTGGAGCATCAGACGTTCTTTGCCATCGGGGCGCAGCGTCAGCTCTTGTGGACAAACTCTGAGAGGAGCGGCCGAAGGGGAAGCCCCTCCTGGTTGAGCTTGTCGCCGGATGGTCGCCAAGTCTACACGGTCGTGCTGGGTGCGGAGGCCACCCACTTGATAGCCTTTGATGCCCAGACTGGGGTCATTGTCTGGGAAGTGCCCGTCGATTGGTACGCAGTTTCTCCGGCAGTGGATGCCTATGGCAACCTCTACTGCGTGAGGAAAGGATATGCCCGGAAGCCAGTGCTGGCCTGCTTCGGACCCGACGGGTCTGTGCGATGGGAAAGCTCTCGGCCAGTGAGCCCTGGGGTAAACATTGCCATCGCTGAAGACGGGAGAATCTATGCGCCCGCAGAGGGGGGCGGCGAGCTGCTGTGCTTTGACGGTGAGGGGCATCTGCTGTGGTCGGTGAGGCTCCTTTTCGCCTTCTCGGGAGACCAGGCAGCTCTGGTGGTCGACTCGGAGGGCGTAGTCTACTTTGCCGTGGACAAAACTGTGGAAGCATTTGACCGGGATGGGCGCCGCCTCTTCGTGAGCGAGATGCCTGGATACGCCCGGTCACTGCACGCCATGGCCATACCATGTCCGGGGCGCTTGATAGTGGTAGGCGACGCACAACTCTGGTGCATCAAGTAAGAGCCTCTCATGGTGTCGAGACAGCTTCTGCGCGCACTGGTAGCAGGCCTGGCAGCCTGCTCGATGGCAGCAGCGAGAGGGCAAGTGACAACACTCGTTCACGGGGAGATAGTGATGGTGGTAGACGGGCTCAAGGGAGACGATCAGAGCCAGGAATAGAGTGTGACTGCCACCATTGACCGGCGCGATAACATCAGATGGACTTGGGACGGGGATGAATGTCGGCTGACCGATGACTGCGCCACGGCGCAGGTGAGCGGCACTGGTAATTCCCAGTCAAAGGATGGCTTCAGGACGCCGCGCTCCGGCGACACTCCTCGCCTGGCATGGGGATTGTAAGACTTCAGGTGGTACATGCCACAGGGGCACCCGGACACGGAGTTCGATCTCGACCTGCGGGATTTTGATTGGTCGGAGGGCTACGGGCACGACCCCGACCTGTACATCCGCTACGCGGACATCCGCGGCACAGGCGAGTGGACCCTGACGTGGCGCACAGGCAGTGACTCGGTGTACCATGGACCAATCGGCAGCAACATCTGGGACGCCTGGGGCGGGTCCAGGCCCAACCAGCGGCCGTTTCAGCCGACCAAGCCGCAGGACTTTGCCTGCGTCAACGCAGGGCGGCCTGGGGAGAATCCGACCTTTGCCTGGTACTGGCCCGAGGCACCGACCGAGCTCATGGACTGGCCTTACTGTTTCACTTACCGCATTTACCGTAGCGAGAACTTTGGCCCGTTCTATTGTGTTGCCTCCGACCTCTGCTACCCACCGGGGACGCCGCCGCCCTTTTCCTGGACCGACCACAGTGTGATGATGTGGCCGGGGGGAGCAGGTACCTCTACTACTGCACCGCCACAACCGGGGAGCCGCCAGAGTCGCCACCTTCTGACCAGGTGGTGGTGCGGGGCAACCCCTACAAGGTGTTGCCTGGAGAGGGTGAGGAGCCTGCGCCCGGTGCAGGTGGGCAGGTGCAGATGTGGAGCTTGGGGCTGTGGTGTTCGAGGAACCCCTGCAATGCGGTGGCGGTGGTGTGGTACCGCCTGCCGGGCGAAGGGAGGGTGCACCTTGCGCTCTATGACCTGGTGGGGGCGGAGGTGGTGGAGCTGGCGCGCGGCGTCCAGTCGGCAGGGGCGCATCGGGTGTCCTGTTCCTTAGGTGCACTGCCTCCGGGTGTTTACATAGTCCGGCTGCTGTTTGCGCACAGGGTGGTGAGTCAGAAGGTGGCGGTGGTCAAATGAGCTGGTGGATGGCAGGAGCCAGTAGGTACGGCCTTGTGCCGGCCGAGGAGGGGCGGTGCAAAGGGTAGCATTCTTGGTGTGCGTTCTGGGAGCCTGTGTGCTGTGCTCGTGTGCGCGGGACAAGACTCCCTTGGGACCAGCGGTGCGGCCGGCGGTCTGTGCGCAGCAGGACATCCCCTGGCCGAGCATAGCGGATAGTCCCTGGCCCATGGCGGGCGCCGATCCCCAGAGTACGCGCCGGGGGAAATACCCGGGTCCAAAGGGAGGGAAAGTGATATGGAGCGTCCGCTTCCCGGCATCGATTTGGCGCCGTGCCTTAGCATTAGGTCAAGACGGGACCGTCTACACCACTGCTTCTTGCTCTACCAAGACTGATCGGTGCCTTTACGCCATCAGTCCCGATGGTACCGAGCTGTGGAGCAGGCCTCTAGGCAGCGCTGTCTATGGCAGTTCCACCCCGATTGTCCTTGCTGACGGTGGTGTGCTCGTGGTGGCGGACAAGTCTGCAATTCTCTACGAATTCGCCCCAGATGGTACGCTGCGGTGGAGCTACAACACGGGGGTGGGGCTGATGACTCCAAGGATTGGGGTGGGGCGAGACGGTACTCTTTACCTGGTGGGGTGGTACCCGTATCCATTGTTGGCCATTGGGCGGGACGGGGGGGGTATTGTGGCGCTCTACCGATGCAAGCTTCTTCCGGTGGGGACTAGGCGGGTGGGCATCCATGTCAGCGGACGACGAGGTCGTCTACTTGATGGCCGCTGACACGCTCTCCCCTGCCTCCCTTGTGGCCTTCGACGCGCACACAGGGGCGCAGCTGTGGCGCGCACCTGCCTCTTGGAGTTCTTGTCATCCGGTGGTTGATTGTGAGGGCAATGTCTACTATTCCAGGCTGAGGGAGGACATTGGCTATGTGCTCCGTTCGGTGACCGACCAGGGGGTATTGCGCTGGGAGGCTGATTACCCAGTTCTCCCCGGGGCGAACCTGGCCTTGGCAAGGGATGGCAGCCTCTATGTGCGTGGGGAGAAAGAGGAGCTGCTGTGCTTCGATTGCGCCGGCCACCTGAAATGGAGCGCACCTCTGCCGACCGGACTCGGGCGCTACGGAGGATTGGCGGTGGTAGATGGTGAGGGGACATGCTATTTGGTGCACGCGCGTTTCGTCTCGGCTTTCGATCGGTTTGGTCACCCCATATTTACGTGCGAGTTGCCTGGGCTTCCCAGCGGGCTCTCAGAGGCGGCCATCTCCGCCCAGGGGCGGCTCTACGTGCTCGGCGAGCGGGAGCTGTACCCTATTGAATAGGCACAGAATGGCGCCAAGAGGGCTGAATTGGGCAGCGCCGTTGCGGGAGTCGGGGTCGACCCGCACAGGCGGCACCGCCTGCAGGGGGCCTCGGCATGTGGCGGTTGAACAAGCAGGGGGAGCCCGTCTCCGTCTTGCCAGCACGACGGTACTTGGCAGGAACGGAGCAGCTTCCGTGGTTGCCGTTCGTGGCAAAGCTCTGGGAGCAGGTCTCTTCGTGACCACGACAGTTCTCCCGCGGCCGAGGCCGGCGCACGCAGGCTACGCGCCTTGCACCTCCAACGGGGGTGCAAGGCTATTGGCCACGAAGGCGAGGGTCGGTTCACCCGATATGGGCTCCCCAGCAGTAACCCTTACCCCTGTGCCACGGCCTTGGACACCGCGTCTGGCCGAAGAGGCAATCGGTGGAACGCCACCCCCAAGGGGCTGGTGCGCCATGACGGGAGCGCCTGGCCCATACTGAGCATCTACAACTCCCCTCTGCCGGACAACGCAATCTCAACCGTTCGGGTCGATGAAGAGGGGACTATTTGGCCGGGCATGAGCTATGCCGGCTTGGTGAAGTACGATGGCCAGCGCTGCACTGTCGACGACACGACCAACTCTCCTTTGCCTGAGAACCGCGTCTATGCCCTGGCCATCGACAGCTGGGGCAATAAGTGGATTGGCGCCGCCAACAAGGGCGTGGCCATCTTCCGCGATGGCCGGCTGATACTCGAAGCAACGGGGCGAGAGCACAGCCCTCCCTTGCCGCAGTTTGCCTTGGCGCAGAACTATCCGAACCCGTTCAATTCGTCTACCCGGATCTGGTTCACCTTGGGCCAGCCGGCAACCGTGGAAATGGCTATTCACGACCAGATGGGCCGCGCTGTGGTAGGCTTACTGCAAGGCTGCAGACCTCAGGGGAACTACGCCGTCACTTGGGATGGGCCCGACCAGGCTGGGCGTCCCCTGCCTAGTGGCATCTACATCTGTCAGCTCCGGGATGGAGTGCACACTGCCATGGTCGAGATGGTGCTGGTACACTAGGCAGGACAGGGTAATGCATCGCCATCGACCCAGTGGGCGCCTTGCTCCCAAAGACCCAGAGAGGCGGAAAAGGGGCAAAGGCAGCGCAGCGCGGCAGAGGAGTTGGAGCGGGGAGCTGCCTCAGCGATTCGGATGGCAGGGGAAAGTACGAGAGGTTGCGGAGCTGTCCGGTAGCGGCAAGTAGGGGCAGACCCGGCAAGAGGCACAAAGCTGCCATTGTGACTCTGCTGCAGACAATTGCCCGCGCCGTCCTGGTAGCTGGGTCATGCAATTGACCCACGGGTTACCACTCAGTGCGGCCCGTGGGCACCTTGCGGAAGTTGGGCCCTGTGTGCAAGTGGCGCAAGATGCTCCGGGAGGTTACTCCGGTAAGTCTGGCTTCTGCATGCGCTCTGGCGGGGCCCCGAGAACCTGCCGGAGGCTGACCAGCAGAGAGAAAAGCCTTGACACGCGCGCTTTTTTTTATTAAGTTACAAGTGAGACATTCGGGCACTCACCCGGTGGATCGCCGGGCGCCAATGCCAAGGTGTGAGTCTCGTTCTGCTGGGCCTGCCTCTGGAGTGCCCGCCGGAAAGACGCTCCGCAATTAGAGTGTGCAACTGTCATGCTTCCTCGCAGCCAAGCCACAGACGATGGGTACAGCCCGTGAGTGCTAGGAGACTGCGCAAGATCGCCGTACGCTGTGTCGCCAAGGTGCAGGCCGGGCTCTCCGCGGGGCCCAGTCTGGCCACGTCGTTCTTTTGGGGCTGGCTTCGCTGCCCCCTTGCGGGGACCCCCTCGTCGGGGGCAGGTGGCAACGATTGGCGGCACGGTCAGCACGCTGGACGGCATGCCAACAGAAATGCACGGGTGATGCCTGAGAACGCTGCAACTGCGCCGCTTCCGTTGCGCTGCATTGACTGGTTACCCGCAAGGATTGACTGTGCACACGAGTGCTGCTTATCTGCTGAAGGGGCAGTCGCGCTGTCTGGGAGAGGGGTACAGACGCCATGAAGCAGGGACGTTTCCGGAGCATTGGAGGACCGGGGCCGTCCGGTCTCACTTATGGTCCGTGTATGAGTCAGCCGGGCTTCTGAAGAACCCGCGCAACGGGGTGGCGCCCCCCGCCGAAGGCCAGCTTGGCAACGTCCTCTTACGGGCTGCAAAGTGCATCCCCGTGCCAGGGGCACAGGCGTCAGGGGGCAGGGAGTATCGGTTGCCGGCGGGCCTTTTTTCCCTCTTGTTGCACGGTCTTGACGGTCCTTGCGGCCGGGCAGCCTGAAGATGTCCACAGTCATGCACCAATGCGCGTGAGGAACCACATGAGAAAGGCCAAAGTCCTGATAGTGGCGCAGAGCGCAGTAATCCTAGTCCTCAGCGCCGAAGTGGTTTTCCTGGCATTCCAGAACCGCAGACTCACTTCTCACGCAAGAAGCAGGGTGAGCCACTACCGCTCGGCCGAAAGCATCAAACCCGGCACAGTTGCGCCTCCCATTGAAGGCTGTGACCTGAATGGCGATACGGTGCGCATCGGCCCAAACAAGGCAGTCTCCTCCGCGCTACTGGTGTTCTTTGCACCTCATTGCCCGGCCTGTGAAGTAGATGCGCCCACCTGGAAGCGACTCTCTGCAACTCCCGCAGGAGCCAAGGTCGCCTGGGTGGGGATATGCCTTGGGGGGCGCAGTGAGTGCCTGGAATTCGTGAGGCGGCACGGCATCGCCTTCCCTGTGGTGGCGGACAGCACCCGCATCATTGCCGAGATGTACAACTGCGCCACCGTGATTCCTCAGGTGGTGCATGTGAAGAATGGGATTGTCGATTACGTCACGGCAGGGGCAGGCTCCGGGAGGGGGCATGCGGAACTGGCGAGAAGACTTTTGCCTTGAGTCGCAGGCCGCGCCGGAGGCTTCTGCCCTTGTGCCTCGCTGGGAACAAGAAGGCACCGCCGGTAAGGTGCAATGGTCATCACCCTCAGGGGCAGCCAAGGGTGCGACTCTTCTCGTCCCGCGTGCTGGCAAAGGTATTGGGCGGGGGATGCACTGTGAGCCGGTTAGGCCTTCCTTGGCTGCGGGCCATAGCCACACTCCCTGATTGTCCACCCGTCCAAAGGCAGCCAGCTTTGGTTCGCGGGGAGCTCGGGACGGATATTGAGGCGATCGGTACTGCTGGGGGGAGCCAGGGCAAAGAAGCGAGCGAGAAGCGCTCAGTAGCCAGGCTTTCAATGGAGGCGTTGATCGTGCGGGACGAGAATTCGGCACAGGCGGCGGGCCGCCGACAGGGCCATGGCACGCGATGGCCGCTCTGCTGCCGCCGCGGACCCTGTCTTTACCCGCAAACGAAGGGGCCGGCAAGCCTCGTGCCGATGTTCAACGGCGCACAAGACTATTGACAAGCAATTCGGGAGGGGAAGGAGATGACAGAGAAGTTGGCCGCCGCTCTAGTGTGGGCGGCCGCGGTCGTCGCCTCTGTTGGCGGTGCAGTGCAGCTCTCTGGGCTGGCCTCGCCCAGCGCGCCCCCCGACTGCGCACGCGGGGAGTACAACTATGGGACAGGATGCCGGGATGCGTGTTCCCCGAGGTTTCTCAAACAGTGCGAGCAAGTCGGGGGTACAGTTGCCTGCTGCTACCATTACGACAGGGGACGATGGGAGTGCTTCTGCATAGTGGAATGAACAACCCAAGCCGCACCGGCCTTCCTGCCTCTTGCCGGCGGTCATGGAGGGGCGTTTTGCACTTCTCATCCTTGCGCCGACCTGCTATGGCGGTCGGAGCGACGATCTTGCTTGTGGCCCGGCCAGGGCCCGGCTGGGCGCAGGAATGGCTCCTTTTCAGCAAGGCCAACTCTGGTCTGCCGGACGATTATGTAGCCGTGGTCACCTTTGACCAGAAGCAGCGGGCGTGGATCGGCACCGGAAGTGGATTTGTCGTCTTCGACGGCCGTTCTTGGACGCACGGCAAGGAGCTTGGCTTCCCGGCAGGAAACGGGGAAGCCTTTGTGGCCGATCTCTGTTTTGACGACGGGGGCAGGTTATGGGTGGCCTCCTACGGCCTCCTCAATTATGACGGCACTACCTGGGAGTGGTATTTGCCCAACGTCACTCCTCTGCCGCATTCCTTCGTCAATTGCCTGGCCACCTTCGGAGGAGCCGGCTTCGGCGGGATCGTATGGGTTGGCACCAACGGTGGGCTGGTGAAAGTGCAAAGGGGAGGGTGGACAGTATACACCACCACCAATTCCGAACTGCCGGCCGACTGGATCGCTTGCCTAAAGATCGCGCCGGACCGCATGCTATGGGCGGGGGTCTTTGGACACGGGGTGGTGCGTCATGAGGGCGGCAACCGCTTCACGCAGTACAATCTTCCCAGCAGTGGCCCGTATGCCTACAATTCGGCCTGGGATATGGCTTTCGACCAAGAGGGACACCTCTGGGTAGCCACCTCCGAAGGGCTCGTCCACTTCGACGGCAGCGCCTGGCGCATCTTCACCGTCTACAACTCCCCCATTCCCGACAACTGCCTCTACTGCGTGGAAGTGGACGCCGAGGGATCTGTGTGGATGGGCACCGATGCTGCCGGCCTTGTCAGGCGCAAGGGCGAACAATGGGAAGTCTGGAGCGCGAGCAATTCTCCCTTGCCCGAGAACACAGTCGTCTCGCTGGCCATCGACCGATGGGGGAACAAGTGGCTCGGAACGGGGAGCAAGGGCCTGGCCATCTTCCGCGAGGGCGGGGTGATCCTCGGGGCAGGGGCCCAGGAGTCCCCGGCTCCGCCGCAGCAGTTCGTTCTGGCCCAAAACTACCCCAACCCGTTCACCACGTCCACGCTCGTTCGCTTCACCTTGGAGCGAATGGCAAAGGCAAATCTCACCGTCTACGACGCCCAGGGCCACGCGGTCGTCACGCTCTTCTCCGGCACCATATCGGCTGGAAGCCACACGGTGAGCTGGGACGGGCGCAATCGGCTCGGCGAAGCTCTGCCCAGTGGCCTCTACACCTGCCAGTTGACGGCAGAAGGACAGGCCGCCAGGGTGAAGATGGTGCTGGTGCGCTAGCAAAGCGGCGCCAAGCGGCCCCAGTTCTGGAGAAAGCGGCGTCCTGGAAGATGGAGGAAACAAGAGCAAAACAGGAGGTAAGGACACATGTCAAAGGTTGCGGTTGTCGTCATGGTGGCGGGGCTGGTGGCGGCCGCGGTCGGGGGGCGCCAGCTCCCTACCGCTACAGACTGGTTCCCGGTATGCGAGCAGGGGAAGTATTGGTATGACCAGAACTGCTCACCCTACTGTGAACAGAATTTCATGGAGACTTGCCGGGCGAGCGGTGGCACAGTGGCCTGCTGTTGGCACTACCCTAACGGGCCCTGGCAATGCCAATGCATCGCCCAATAGTGATTCAGGTAGCCGGGGTAGCAATAGCATGAGAAGGACCCTGGTCGGCCCTGCTTCCAGCGACGGCAGTTGAACGGAGACGGCCATGCGGAGTTCAGGGTGGGGTACGGTGTCAGTTCTGGTCACAGGGGCACTCCTGGTAGTGCGGGTAGCGTGCCTTTTGGGTCAGGGGGAGTGGCTTGTCTTCAATACCCAGAACTCTTCGTTGCCTGGGGACGGGGTGTGGGGTATCGACTTCGACACGACTGGTCGCGCCTGGATGGCAACCTGGGACCACGTGGCTTGCTTCGACGGAGAGCGGTGGACTGTCTACGACCGGCAGCGGCTTGCCGTCGGCCCATTGGTATACTTCTCCAGTATCAGTTGTGACAACAGGGGAAACGTTTGGGTGGGCACAAACGCAGGCCTGCTGCAGTTCGACGGCGCGGGCTGGACCATTTACACACCGCTCAATTCTGGCCTGCCCGATTGGTCGGTGAGCGGTGTCGCCTGCCAGGCAGGAGGGCCACTTGCCGGCCCCACTCTGTGGATTGGCATGCACCACAAAGGTCTGGTCCACTTCAGCAAGGGCAAATGGAGGAACTACCACAGCGGCAACTCTGAGATGCCGGGAGACCAAGTGGTCAGCCTGCACCTCCGGCCTAAGGGCGAATTGTGGATGGGAGTGTTCAATCACGGTGTGGTGCGCCTCTGGGGACGAGAGCAGTTTACCACCTACGACTGGCGCAACTCACCCTTCCCCAGCCACGTAGCATGGGACATCGCCTCGGATGCGCACGGCAACCTGTGGATGGCTACGGCTGACGGCCTGGTGAGATTTGATGATCGCGAGTGGCAGGTTTTCACCATCTACAATTCGGACATTCCGGACCATGCCGCTAAGAACCTGGAGATAGACCAAGAAGGCAACCTCTGGGTGGGCACCATCTGGTCTGGTCTCATGAAGTACGACGGCCAGCACTGGACAGTATACGACACCACCAACTCCCCTCTGCCGAGCAACAACATCGTGTCCCTGGCGGTCGACCGGTGGGGCAACAAGTGGATCGGCACGTGGGGCAAGGGCCTGGCCATCTTCCGCGAGGGCGGGGTAATCCTCCGGGCAGAGGCGCAAGAATCTTCGGCTCCGCAGGAGTGTGCCCTGAGGCAAAGCTACCCAAACCCCTTTTCCGTCGTGGGCCATGGCCGCGGCGGTCGGAGGATAAGCACCACGATATCCTTCGAACTGGGCAGGCCATCGGCAGTGAAAATTGAGATTCTCGATACCATGGGTCGACTCATCCGGGTCCTTGCTGCCCGCCACTACCCAGAGGGGGTACACGCAGTGCCTTGGGACGGCCGCAGCGAGGAGGGTGCACCGGTCCCCAGCGGTCTGTACTTCTGCAGGATGCTCTGTGATGGAGGAGTATTTCTTCAGAAAATGACTGTGATGCGGTAGCTTGGGCAAGGGCGCTCGCCCGCGCGATCTCTGCAGGTGCACCACAGGTGCGGGCGCAAGGTGTCGGCGGGCAACCATTGTGCACAGCGGGGGTAGCCGCATAGTTGGGTACTGGCCCGCTGTGCGGGGGCGCAAAAGGCCGGCTTCAGCTTTGCCTCGCCTGGAGGGGAGAAGGCAAAAGATACGAGGTGCAAGGAAAACCATTGACTCTTACAGGGAAAAATGCTACCTTGCACCAGGCAAAGGGAAGGTTGGGAGGTCCGTGGCTCCCACGCAATCAGACACTCAGACGACATGGATATGTGGCTCGGAAGCCGCCCAGAACACACGCTTCGCGCCGCAGGGGGACTTCAGGAGTGCTGCCATCGTGCGAGCTGGCCGGCATCCGCTTCGGCTCGGCCCTCTGACAAACGAGGATCCTCTGTGAGGGGCCTTGAGCGCAATGTCAAGCGGCTGAGCATTTTCATTGCACTGGTCGCTATCACTGCTTCCTGCCTGGCACTGCTTGCCGGGGCCCAGGAGCAGACCCGTGGAGCATTGCTGCGCGGCACCACCTACGGCGAGCGCGCCGCGGGGGTGCTGGACGTTGGCAACATCACGCTCGCTTTCTACAACGACGGTCGATTGGTCCCTGAAGACGGAAAACTCAAGTCCGGCTGCTACTATCCGTCTGGCTCCTCCAAGGGCGAACGGTACCTGTACGTGATGGACCTCTGGGTGGGCGTCCCTGATGGCCCCTGGGCGCCGCAAGTGTTCGACACGCTCCAGCAGAGCTGGCGGAGCATGGGGCCTACCGTCTCTGGGACACTTTTCGACCCCTTCCGCCGGGGTCAAGACTGGAACCCGGTGCCTTATTCGCGGGGGAGCTTCTACTCCGGGGAGGTACTTTATGGCGACCTGTACCCGGCCAGCGTGGACTTTAACCCGATGCTCTTGGCCACCAGCACGTTGCCTGAGTCGTGGCCCAGACATCCCATCTACGGCACGCGCGTGTGGCCGGGAAGGTGGCGGCGCGATGCCTCCGGCAGGCCCATGGCTGGTGCGTTCTTTGGCGACCAGGTGGTCTTTTTCGCGTTCCAGGACTACCCTTCCGCCGAGCAGATAGCCCCCGCGCAGCCGTTTGGCTCGGCTTACTACGGTTACATGTACCCGCAGCGAGGGTACAGCCTGGGCGCGTATGTGGAATGCACGGCCGTGGGCTTTGAGCATGCCTACGCGAAGGACATCGCAGTGTTTGACCTTGAGCTCATCAACAAGAGCGCCTTCCACTACGCGGGTGTCTACTTGGGCCTGTACTTTGAAATGATGTGCCCGGAGGGGTATACCAGGGTGGGTTACCTGCTCGCCGACACCACAAAGGGGCAATTTGCCGGTGAGCGGTTCGATATGAGCTATGGCTTCGATCCGGTGAGCCGCACCCCTGACCTGCAGCATGTGGCGGTGGCCTTCGTCAAGACGCCACCCGGCCCGAACGGCCAAGAACTGGGCCTCACCGGCTGGCACGTCTTCGACATGGGTGCAGTCATTAGCATCGGCCAACGGGAGCTGGTCCAGTACAAGGTTCTCAGCGGCGACACGACGGGCATGGCCAAGGTGGTCAAGCGCGTCCTGTTCTTCCCCGGCCCGGATGGTCGCAGCGATCCGCGCTTTGATCCGTCCGAATACCTTGGCACGCGAGGAATCGGCATACCCCCACGCACCTTCCTCGGACAGGTGCCAATGGTCATGAGCTGCGGCCCGCTAGACTGGCCGCGCGGCGACACGCTGAACCTGGCCGTCGCCATTGCATTCGGGCAGGATATGCAGCAGCTCAAGTCCCGGGTGCACATCGCCAGAAAGATCGTGCAGAGCGGCTATCGTCGCGCGGAGGCGCCTCCCCCGCCCAAGGTTGTAGCGGTGCCCGGCAATCGAACGGTTACTCTCTACTGGGACAAGGAGGCCGAGCAGGCGGTGGACTTTATCACTGGCTACCCGGATTTTGAAGGGTATCGCATCTACCGCACCACCCGCGACCCGGCTCTCGGCCAGTGGGGCGACCCCATCTATGATGCCGACGGCAGGCTGCTCAATTTCGTGCCCATCGCCACCTGCGACCTCAAGAACGACATCAAGGGGTACGAGGAGATCTACCCGTTTCAGAAGCTGGGCGATGATACGGGACTTTTCCACTCGTGGGTGGACACCACCGTGCAGAATGGCGTGACCTACTGGTACAGCGTCTGCTCTTATGACCACGGCATCCTCGCCAACAACCCCAAGGGCTTTCCCAGGTTCCGCTCGCAAGAATGCCCCAAAGGCACTGACGTGCAGGAGGCACCCAACTTGGTGGAGGTCACACCCAGCGCCATGCCTCCTGATGTGGAGGCGCCCAAGGTGTCTATCGCGCCCTTGCCAGGTACTTTCGGCAACGGCATAATCGAGCTGGAGGTGATCGACCCGGCGGCGCTCACCGGCCACAGCTACCTGCTCAGCTTCGAGGACACAAGCCTCGGTCTCCTCGTGTACAACGTCACCGATGAGGCAAGCGGCAAGAGAGTTGTGCAGAGATGTCCGGACACGAAGGGCGAAAGCGTCAGCATCTTCGACGGCATCAGCCTGCGCGTGCAGCGCTCAGATTCGGTGGGCATCAGCCGCGAGCTCAGCGGTTGGAAAAAGCTCGCCGACGGTTCCCCGTCCCCGTGCACGTGGCGGATCAGCGGGCGGATGCTCAGCACCAAGCCCTTTCCCTATGAGTACGAAATCCGTTTCCTGGACACACTCACCACCGGCAGGTTGACCGGCAAGACCGCGCCATTCGTCGTGTGGAACACGGTGCTCAACCGGCCCTCGGTGTGGGATATCTACTATGACTCCAAGTCTGACACCACCGATTCGCTAAGGAAGAGCTGGTCATCAGGAGATTTCATCTACATCTGGGATGATTTCCAAGGCAAGCTGGCGATCACCTGGGGGGTGATTCTCAGCGAATTTGGCTACACGCGCGTGGTGCGCAGGGTCATCCAGGAGACCTATGGCACGCGGGTGGTCTACGACACGGTGCGCACCTCTGTGCCGCCGAAGCCAGGAGATGTGGCGCGCGTGGTCACCGTGCGCCCCTTTCGCACCGGCGACACATTCCGCATCACCACCACAGGCCCCACCCCTCGCCCTTTGGCCAAGGCAGACCTGGAGGCCGTGTGCGTGGTGCCCAACCCCTTCGTGGGAGGGGCATCGTGGGACCGCAGTCCGGAGGAAGCCAAGATCGCCTTCATGAATCTGCCCCACCGCTGCGCCATTGACATCTACAACTTGGTGGGGGAAAAGGTCTACACGATTCACCACGACAACGTGCTGAGCGACACCGCGTTCTGGAACCTGCTCAACTTCGATTACATGCGCGTCGCCTACGGGCTGTACATCTACGTCGTCCGTACCCCAGATGGCAGAAGCACCATGGGCAAGTTTGCGATCCTGAGATAGCGAGGGTACAATGCATCGTGGGAAACAGCGCCGCGCGTTCCCCAGTGGCATGGCTCCAACGAACCAAGCTGAAAGGCATGTGCGAGTGCTGCTTTGCTCCGTTGCCTTTCTCCTCACGTTTCTGTGGAGCTGCGAGGAGCACGTCCTCACCCCGCCGCAACGACCCGAGGTGCTCGTAGTGAGGCTGTCCACCAAAGACAATCGCACCCTTTTCGCCCATCGCCACAACTATGAGCTCCGCTACCAGATCCCCCCAGAGGGGATGAGCATGGAGGAATGGAATCGCCAATCGCAGTGGCAAGTGCCCTTTGAGGTCTGGGTGTGCAACCGCTTCGACGAGGCGGTGGAAGGGACTCTGTGGATTGAGCTGGTGGTGCATTTGGAGCCGGCCGACGGCAGTGGTGCCTGGCACAAGACACTTGCCTTCGCCGACACCGTGATGCCACGCTATCTGACCTTAGCGCCTGGGGACTCGATCCGCATCGAGACCTACCAGCCGCTCCTCTGGCAACAGGATGACGACTCGGGCAGGTGCGTGCACCTCACCGAGCGCTATCTCCACTACGTGGTCAACAGCCGCCTGGGGTGGAAATGGGTGCAGCCTGACGTACGCGTGCAGTGGGTCTACTGCGATACCGTGGCCATCGTGCCCACCGACACCGTCGTCGCCTTCGATCTCCCGCTGAGGGTGAAGGCGCAGGCTGAGCTGAGGCTCTTCAAAGAGCACTGGCCGCTGAAGTCCAATGAGTTCCTCTTTGACATCTCCTACTTCTTTCCTGTGGCCATGAAGCGGAAACTGGAGTGCTCCGAGCACATCGGACCATGACGGTGGTGACAAGCATGTTCGCAAGACGACGCGGGAGCCTGGTGGTATGCTTTGGGCCGGGCTGTTGCAGCGGTGCGCCTTTGCGCGAACGTGCGGCCGCTTCTTGCGCAACGGATGCTCCGCCGCGCCGCCCGATCTCGGTTTCAGGCACGGTCTGGGGAAAACTGGGGTAGTCTGCACCAGCAACCCACAATCGCGCGCCTCCACAGAATCTGTCTGCGGAAGTCGTCCGCAGTGGTGCCGGGGGCGCATGGCGGGTTCAGGTCTGCGAGCGAGGAGGATGTGGTAAAATGCGTGCAACGTTGACTCGTTGCGCCATAATGATAGCCTGCGCAGCGACACTGATGTTTCTCGCCCGGGCTGGCCTATGGGCCGGCACCACCGGGTCGCTCAAAGGGAGGGTTACCGACAAAGCAACCGGCCAACCTCTGGTGGGGGTGAGCGTACTCATCGAGGGCACCCAGCTGGGCGCGGCGACCAACGCCCAAGGCGAATACGTGGTCTACCACGTGCCCGCAGGGATCTATCGCGTGAGGTTCTTGATGATCGGCTATCGCTCCCATGTGGTCGAGAACGTACGCATCGTCATGGACCTGAAGACCACTGTGAACGCCGCACTGGAGGCGCAGACTCTGGAGGTGACCGAGGCCATTGTGGTCACTGCGGAGAGGCCGCTCATCCCCCGCGATGTGACGGCGACCGCGCACTCGGTGGCCGGCTCCAAGATCGAAGAACTGCCTGTCAACTCCTTCCGCGAGGTGCTGGCGCTGCAACCAGGGGTGACAGCAGATGGCCATGTGCGTGGCGGACGCACCACCGAGGTCCTTTTTCTGGTGGACGGCCTGCCCATTCAACAGGCCATGCTCGGAGGCACTGGGAGCGACCTGCCCAGCGGCTCCATTGTGGAAATGACTGTCGAGACAGGCGGCTTCAACGCCGAGTACGGCAACGCCATGTCCGGCGTGGTCAACGTCGTCACCAAAGGGGGAACCAGGGAGCATCGTCTTTGGTTGAGGGCCTACGACGACCACATCGGCGGCGAAGAGACCAATCGCGCCAGCGAATTCGAACTCTTCGCCTCAGGTCCCCTGCGCCGCGAAGCCCTCACCTACCTCATTTCGGCCAACTACCGCATGAGCGATACGCGCTGGTGGCAGGACATGGCCCCGGTCTTCGGCTCCCCCATCGAGCAGAACATCAACCTGGTCGCCAAGCTCCACCTGCAGCTCACGCGCAACATGAAGATCTTGGGGCAGGTACTCTTTTCCGATTGGGATTGGCACGACTACGAGTATCGCTGGCGCTTCAATCTGCCGGGCTTGCCCCCGCGCTGGAAGCGCTCCCTCAGGCTGAGCACGACACTGACCCACACCATCTCGCCCCGCGTCTTCTACGCCCTCAGCCTCAGTCGCTACGAGGTGCAACACCGCATGGGGCAGGGGGATAAGAACCAGGTCGACCCCTCGCAGGCCTACCAGTACGAGCTGCCGTGGTACTACTTCATCGTCGGCGGCCGGCGGTTGTGGTGGCAGGATGCTCGTGAGACCACCCTCACTCTCAAAGGCGACCTTGTGGCACAGATAGGCCGGGTCAATGAGCTGAAGAGCGGCTTTGAGTTCAACTACTTCCAATTGGACAACGAGCTGCTCAAGTACGAGCCGCAAAAGTCCTACTGGGGTAGGCCGCTCCTGGATCGTCCGCTATACAACTTCAGCAGTTCCTACCACTATGAACCCTACCAGGGCGCGTTCTACCTGCAGGACAAGGTGGACAACGACATCTTCGTGGCGAACATCGGCCTGCGCTACGATTTTCTCAACCCTCGTGCCCAGCGCCCGGTCGTGGAGTGGATCCCGGTCACTGCCGAGGATTACCAGCAAGAAGTCAAGGGGTGGGCGCCTGCGTCCCTCAAATCGCAGCTCAGTCCGCGGGTCGGCGTCTCCTTCCCCATCAGTGAACACGACTTCCTTCTGGTCAACTATGGCTACTTTTTCCAGGTGCCGCTGTTCGATTACATGTTCACTGGGCTGAAGTATGACCTCAAGAAAGGGATCAAAGCCCTTTACGGAAACCCTGACCTCAAGCCCGAGCGCACGGTGGCCTGGGAAATGGCCTACAAGCGCTCCTTCCGCGACAACTGGCTCCTGTCGCTGACCTACTTTGACAAGGACATCACCGGCTTAGTGGACACGAAGACCTTTCTGGCCTCTGATAGCAAGGCAGAAGACGACGGTTTCAGCCAGTACGTCAACCTCCCGTGTGCTCGCGCGCGCGGCATGGAGGTGTTCGTTGAGAAGTGCTACAGCAACTACGTCTCTGGCAAGCTGAGCTACACGCTGATGTATGCCAAGGGATTCAGCAGCTCGGCCGACCAGGGGCTGAACTACTTCATGTGGGGCTTTGCAGTGCCCAATAAGGAGCACTTCCTGAGCTGGGACCAGAGGCACACGCTGGTGGTAGACCTCTTTGCCGGCGTCCCCGGGCGTTACGGGCTCGACTTGGTGTGGCGCTGGAACTCGCCCCGACCCTACACCTACTATCCCTCCCGCACCGGCTATGTGCCCGACCTGAACACGCAGATCGAGCCCAACAATGCGCGCATGCGCAACGTGGCCTACGTGGACGTGAAGGCATACAAGGAGTGGCAACTGCGGGCATGGCTTTCGCTGACTGCCTACTTGGGTGTGCGCAACCTATTAGACCGCCACAACGTGCTCTGGATCGCCTCTGACGGGCGTATTGGCGGAGAGCTGCGCGACCCCAGCGCCTGGGACGTGGGGCGGCGCGTCAATGTGGGATTGCGCATGGCGTTCGAGCCTATGCGGTGACGGCAGCTCTTGCTCCGCCTTTCCCTTGGCCTGTGGCCCTCCAGCCATGCGCCGGCACACAGCTCGCACCGCGCCGCAGGCCCCACGCATTTATGCTCCTTAGTTCCGGCTATAAGGTGCCAGCCGCGCTGACCGTTCCTGCCAACGCAACCCGGGCGTAGGGCGTCTTCATCACCCCGCGAAAGGCCCATCTGGGCGAGGGCTGTGCGTCCTGATCACGCCGCACTGCAGACGCGTCTCAGAATCCCCAGGGGCTAAATGCCTTTGGCCGTCGGCTACCTCTGCACTGCAAGGTCCCAGTCCCGCACTGAACTTGTACAGGGCGGCGACCAGCCTGCCCTGGCCGCCGGAGGTGGGCAGCCCTATGCTTTCCACCATAGTTCACCCCTGCTGCTGGCATAAATCAGTTGACGGTTTCGCGCGAAATTTATACATTGCCACCTTGCGTGCCTAAAGGTCGCGCAAGACTGAGCGGCCTTGAAAGGCACGCATGAGAGGGTATGCCAAGATGAGGAGATTGCCATGAGACGTTTTGAGAAAACCTCGATGGACGGCAACACTGCCGCTGCCCATGTCGCCTATGCGTTCAGCGACGTGGCGGCCATCTACCCGATCACCCCTTCGTCCCCCATGGGCGAACTGGCGGATGAGTGGGCAGCCAAGGGACGCAAAAACATCTTCGGCCAGGTGGTGGACGTGATCGAGATGCAGTCGGAGGCGGGAGCCGCCGGTGCGGTGCACGGCTCGCTGTCGGCAGGGGCGTTCACCACGACCTTCACCGCTTCGCAGGGCCTGATGCTCATGCTGCCGAACATGCACAAAATCGCCGGCGAAATGCTGCCTACGGTTTTCCACGTGTCGGCGCGCTCGCTTGCCTGCCAATCGCTGTCCATCTTCGGCGACCACTCCGATGTGATGTCCGCCCGCAACACCGGCTTTGCCCTGATGGCTGCGGCTTGCATCCAGGAGATTATGGACCTGGCGGTGGTCTCGCACCTGGCCACGCTCAAGTCGAAAGTGCCCTTCCTCAACTTCTTTGACGGCTTCCGCAGCTCACATGAAATCCAGAAAATCGAAGTGATCGACTACGACACCATGCGAGAGATGCTCGACTGGCGCTACGCGGAGGAGTTCCGCAGCCGCGCGTTGAATCCGGAGAGGCCGCGCGTCAAGGTCGGTGCCGAAAACCCGGATGTCTACTTCCAGGGTCGCGAGACGGTGAACAAGTACTATCAGGCCTGCCCGGCCATCGTGCAGGAGTACATGGACCTCCTGGCAAAGTACGTGGGCCGGCAATACCACCTGTTCGACTACGTAGGCGCGCCGGACGCCGACAAGGTGATCGTGGCCATGGCCAGCGGCTGCGAGACCATCGAGGAGACCATCAACTACCTCAACGCCAAGCGGGGCACAAAACTTGGCTTAGTGAAGGTGCGCCTGTTCAGGCCGTTTGCCGCTGAGGAATTCGCCAAGGTCGTGCCCAAAACGGTGCGCAAGATCGCGGTATTGGACAGAACCAAGGAGCCGGGCTCCATTGGCGAGCCCCTGTTCTTAGACGTGGTGGCAGCGCTGAAGGGACGGCCGGAGGTCACCATCATCGGCGGCCGCTATGGACTCTCCTCCAAGGAGTTCACCCCTTCGATGGTCAAGGCGGTGTACGACCATCTGGAAGGCAAGTGCAGCCACGGGTTCACGGTGGGCATCACCGATGATGTCACCTTCACCTCGATCCCGATCAACGAGCGGCTCAACACGGTGCCGGAGGGCACTATCTCCTGCAAGTTCTGGGGATTGGGTGCCGATGGCACAGTGGGCGCCAACAAGAACTCCATCAAGATTATCGGCGACAACACCGACATGTACGCGCAGGGGTACTTCCAATACGACTCCAAGAAGTCGGGCGGCATCACGCGCAGTCACCTGCGCTTTGGCCATTCGCCCATCCAGTCCGCCTACTTGGTGGAGGACGCCGACTTTATCGCCTGCCACAACCAGGCCTTCATTGGCCGCTACGACGTCCTGGAAGGGATCAACGAAGGCGGTGTCTTCTTGCTCAACTCCAACTGGTCGCGCGAGGAGGCATTTGAGAACCTCACCGAAGACGTGCAGTGCACCATCATCGAGAAAAAGGTCAAGTTCTACAACATCGACGCCCTGCGCATTTCGGAGGAGGTAGGCCTCGGGCGGCGAATCAACACGGTGATGCAAGTCGCCTTCTTCCTCATCTCCCGCGTGCTGCCCCGCGACACGGCCATTGCCATGATCAAGGACGCCATCAAGAACACCTACGGCAAAAAGGGCGAAGACTTGGTAAAGATGAACTGGGCGGCAGTGGACAAGACGGCAGAGGCACTTGTGGAGGTGCCGGTGCCTGCCACCCTCCCCGGGAAGCATCGCGAGGCCAAGAAGCTCGTGCCCGATGACGCGGATGAGTTCACCAAGAACGTCATCGAGCCCATCATGCGCGAAAAAGGCGATCAGATTCCGGTCTCGCAGATGCCTTTCGATGGATATGTGCCCTCAGGCACTTCTGCCTTGGAGAAGCGCGGCATTGCGCCCTACGTGCCGCACTGGATCCCGGAGAACTGCATCCAGTGCAACCAGTGCTCGTTCGTCTGTCCCCATGCAGCCATTCGCGCCAAGCTCATCGATCGCACCTTGCTGAGCGGCGCCCCCGCCACCTTCAAGACACTGCGCGCCACGGGCAAGGACGGCGAGAAGTACGACTACAAAGTGCAGGTCTTCGTCGAGGACTGCGTCGGGTGCCTCAACTGCGTGAACGAATGCCCGAAGGAGGCGCTGGTGGCCAAGCCCATCGAAGAGGAGCGCGCTGCAGGAGAAAACGACAATGTCGCTTTCTTCGTCTCACTGCCCGAAAACGTGTTGAGCACCGTGGTCAAAGAGACTACGGTCAAGGGAAGCCAGTTCCGGCAGCCCCTCTTGGAGTTCTCGGGTGCGTGCGCTGGCTGTGGCGAGACGCCGTACGTGCGCCTGCTGACGCAACTTTTTGGCGAGCGCATGATTATCGCCAACGCCACCGGCTGCTCCTCAATCTGGGGCGGCACCTTCCCGACCATCCCATACACCAAGACCCCAGAAGGCTACGGTCCCGCCTGGGCGAACTCGCTCTTTGAGGACAATGCGGAGTATGGTTTCGGCATGCGCTTGGCAGTGGATGCCAACCGTCGGCAGTTGCTGAGCCACGTGGACCGCATCTTAGCCATGGGCGTCGATGGCGAGCTGAGGAGCGCGCTCCTCAAGGCCAAGGAGCTGTGGGAAGACACCAGCCATACCGCCATGGAGAATGCGCGCCTCATCCAGCGGCTGCTCCCCGGCGCAATCGCCAAGGCCGGCGACGAGGCGAAGGTGGTGTTGAGCCGCATCCGCGAGTTGGAGAGCTACTTCGTGGACAAGAGCATCTGGGCCATTGGCGGCGATGGCTGGGCCTACGACATCGGCTACGGCGGCCTGGACCACGTCATGGCCGCGGGCAGAAACGTGAACTTGCTGGTTCTGGATACTGAGGTCTATTCCAACACCGGCGGCCAGGCCTCCAAGGCCACGCCCCTGGGCTCGGTGGCCCGCTTTGCCGAGTCCGGCAAGCCGACCAAGAAGAAAGACCTGGGAGTGATGATGATGAGCTACGGCTACGTGTACGTCGCCTCGGTGGCCATGGGCGCCAACAAGAATCAGTTGCTCAAGGCCCTGGTCGAGGCTGAGGCATACAAGGGGCCTTCTATCGTCATCGCCTACGCGCCGTGCATAAACCACGGGATCGACATGTCCTTGACCCAGCAGGAAGAGAAAAAGGCGGTGGATGCGGGCTACTGGGTGTTGTATCGCTACAATCCCATGCTCAAGAAAGAGGGCAAGAACCCCTTCATTCTCGATTCGAAGGAGCCGCAGATCCCGGTGGCAGAGTTCTTGGAAGGCGAGAAGCGCTACAACTCGCTGAAGATCAGCTTCCCGGAGAAGGTACAGGACTACTGGCCACAGTTCCAGGAGGTGGTCAAGGAGCGGTACGCCTACTACAAGAAGCTGGCTGAGTAGGAGGAGCTAAGACGCAGGGTCCCCCTGGATGGCAGGGGGACCCTTTTTTCTTGCATCCGATTCGGGGAGGAATCGCAGATGACGCTGATAGCCCCCACCGCCTCGAGGAAGGCCAATGACCAGAGATAACACAGATTGAGACGGCCCGAGAGGCGGGCTGCGCCTTTGGCCATTTGACGGATCCTCCGGCGAACGTTGACCAACCTCAACCCGTCGGGGCAGATCAGTGCTCCCGGTGGAGGAAACAGAAAGGGGAGGCCACAGGGATAGCGGCCTCCCCAAAGAGCACGTCCGCGCCAGCTATTTCTTTTCGTCCTTCTTTGGCTGGGTCTTCTGGCGCTGGCCTTTGCAAGCGCCAGGTTCATGTCCTTGGCACTGACCCGCAGCGTGCTTCTCAGCACAAGAGGCCTGGTCTTTGCACTCTTCCTTGCACTGCTGTTCGCACTTTTGCTTGCATTGCTCGTCGCAGGCTTGCCCTTCGTGCTTGCACTCCCCCTTTGCGTTCTTGTCCTTGCACTTGTCGACCACCTGCTCCTTGCACGGCGTGCCTTTGACCTGCTTGCCATCGTCGATCGCCGTGAAGCCCAAAAAGAAGCACGCCACTGCGACCATCAGGCCGACAACGAACAGTTTTCTGCGCATCTCTCACCTCCTCTGGTTTGGACATTCACTCCCTGCAACCGGACAATCCTCGCCACCCTGGCCGCCTGCCCCCGCCAGGCGTTGACAAGGCACGTCCACGTTCAACCTTGCTCTGATCATGGCGAAGTAGGCAGAGGCCTGCTCGGGCGTCAGAATCTGGCGCTCGTGCATAATGGCTGCCACCGCCCGCCGCTGCAAGATGGACTGCAGCGAGTCAATCCTGTCCATGCACGCGGCAATGGCCTGCGTGTCAGGCTCTTCGGCAGCGAGAAGGTCCACCAACCGTTGGCGTTCTTTGTGCAGCGCCAGACATACTCCCCCCACCTCTGTGGCAAAGCAGTGACGCGTGCTGTCGATGGCCTGGGCCTGGTGCGCAGAGAGGGCCAGGCCGTCGCAGAACGGCCTTGGAGGCGGCTCTTCTCGGCGCGAAGGAACCAGCAGACGCGCGGTCAGAGTAGCTACCAGGACAATGTTCACGGTGGCTGAAAAGAGCAGCGCCAGCAGGAGAGCTCTCTGCTTCATCGTGGACCTCCTCCCGAGCTTAACTCGGAATAGACCTTGGGCAGGGATCCAGGGGGGAGTGCCTCAAAGACCAGCCGATAAGTCAACGCGTCGAGTTGTCCAGTGGGCCGCACACTCGTCGAGCGCGCCCCTCCCAGCGAAGGCCCAAAGAGCAGCCTGCCCAGCAACAAGCCCACCGCCACGCCGAAGGTCACCACCCCTGCAGTCGAGAAAGCCGGCGCCCACTGGGCGCCAAACGCTGCCCAGCCACTCTTCTCCTGCACGGCGTCTATGGTGCGTGCCCTAATTTTGTACCAAAGCACAGCCGAGGGCGCTAACTCCTCTGGGGGCACTGCCGCCTGCCAGAGCCCCCCCAAGCGCGCGGCCTCCCGCGCACAAGAAGCACACTCGCGCAGGTGGTCAGCCACCCGCCGCGACTGGCGCTCGGATAACTCGCCGTCCACGTAGCGCAGGAGCCACTTCTGTACCTTTGCACACTTCATCGTATTCGCCTCGTCCAACCTGTTTGACACACTCCTAGCCGAAAACATGCGCTCATTCTTCGCGCAAGGCGGCAACAAGCGCTCGCGCCAAATTCTCCTTGGCGCGGTGCAAGCGCGAGTGCACCGAGGCAACCGAACACCCCATGACCGCGGCAATCTCCTGACAGGAGAGCCCCTCGTACTTCTGCAGGACTAATGCCGCACGCTGTGCTGGTGGCAACGACTCTATCGCCCGCCACACCAGGGCCTGTGCCTCTCGGCGCTCCACCAGCACGTCGGGGCGCTCCGAGTTGTGGGCACCCTGGGCTGCGCTTGCTTCTTCGAGCTCGCTGATTGCCCCACGGGGATCATGCCGCTTTGCACGCCGCAGGTGATTGAGGCAGAGGTTGGTGGCGATGCGATAGAGCCAGGTCAGCGGCTGGGCCTGGTGGCGGAAGGAGCTCGCCTGGCGAAAGACCCGCACAAAGACCTCCTGCGTGAGGTCGTTGGCGTCTTCACGGTCCCTCACCAGACGGAAACAGAGGTTCAACACCACCCCTGCGTACCGCTGGTAAAATTCCGTAAAGGCCTGCGCATCGCCAGCCGCGACCCTGCTAATCAACTCGTCGTGCACCTGTCTCTTCCTAAGAGGGCCTGCCTGTTCAACACTATTTGACACCGCTGCGGACAAAAACGTGCGAAAAAAACAGGCCCTCACAGGAGGACCTGTCTGATGACACAGTCACAACGCGGGGACAGGCTTTCTCATTGGTGGGCGGTGCCGCCTATGGCCTGTTCAATCATGGCCTTCAGCTGCGTGCGGGAGGGGGCGCGACCAGCCGCCACGACCTTGCCATTGATGACCAGCGCCGGCGTGGGCACCAGGCCAAAGCGTGCGATTTCCTGCAAGTCGCGGACGTGCTGGAAATCGGCCGCCACCCCCATCTCCGCCAGGATGGCGAGGATGTCGGCCGTCATGCGCTCGCAAAAGACACACCCAGGACCCAGCACGCGGATGACCAAGCCGCGGCTCTCCTCTTCGGCCACCGCCATGCCCATGGCTTTCCGATAGAGCTGTAGCAGCGCTTCCGCGTACTCCGCCTCCTTTTGCGGGGGTACATAGTTCTCCGCCTTGATGGCCGCCAACAAGAAAGCCTTCACCTCTTCATCGTCAGCAAAGCGGCGTGCCTTAGCCTCGGCCAGTGCCTCTTCGACCCCGATCAGGCCCACAGGCCGGCCGCCGATGGTGACGGATAGTATGCCGCCCATCTTGCACCTCCTGGCAGTCATCCGCACCGACGCTGCGGGTGGAGAGCCGCGCTCATACTTCTGCTCCCGCCAGCTTCCCGAGAAGGCCCTTCAGTTCCGCAAGGGAGGGGACTCGCCCGCTCAACACCACCTTGCCATCCACCACGAGCGCCGGGGTAAAGACGATGCCCAGCTTCGCATATTCCTTCAGATCTCGCACAAGTACGATGTCCGCCACCGAGCCAAGCTCGGCGCATGCATCGTATACGCGCCGCTCCAAAGTGTCGCGGCGTGGACATCCCGGACCAATAACTTGAATCGTCAACACACGAGAATCCTCACTCATTCTCCTCTCCTGCTCGTCGAAAGTTCTACCACGTGGGTCACTCGCGTTATGCCATCTCGTTCGCCTCGACTGGGGTGAACCGCCGCCTGAGCCGCAGCGCGACATTGACCAAGCTGACCAGGATGGGCACTTCCAGTAGCGGACCGATTACCGTGGCAAAGGCCTGGTTTGACTGGATGCCAAAGATTGCCACTGCCACGGCAATGGCCAACTCAAAGTCATTGCTGGCGGCCGTGAAGGAGACCGCGGTCACCTGCGCATAGTTCGCCCCCAGTCGGCGGGCAAGGAAGAACGTCACAAACCACATCAGGAAGAAATACAGGGTCAACGGCACAGCCACGCGCAGCACGTCCAGCGGCAGCTTGATGATATACTCACCCTTCAGGGAGAACATCACCACGATGGTGAAAAGGAGCGCCACCAGGGTGATGGGACTGATCTTTGGAGTGAACACCTTCTCCTACCACTCGCGCCCTTTGCGGCGGAGCAAGGTCGTGCGGGTGATCAGGCCGGCAAGGAAGGAGATGCCAAGATAGATGAACACCGTCTTGGCCGCCTCCAAACTGGAGATGTGCACATCCACCCCTCTTGCCACTCCCAGCCAATTCAAGGCAAGAGTGATGAACAGGTAGATGTAGACAGCATAGAAGAGCACCTGGAACACGGCGTTGAAGGCGACCAGACCTACGGCCAGCTCCCGATCCCCCTCGGCCAACGAATTCCAGACAATGACCATGGCGATGCAGCGCGCCAATCCGACGAGAATGACACCCATCATATAGTCCGGATGGTCACGCAGAAGCAGTATCGCCAGCAGGAACATGACGATGGGCCCCACGACCCAATTCTGCAGGAGGGACAACACCAGAAGGCGCTTGTTCTGGAACACCCGCACCATCTCTTCATACTTGACCTTTGCCAACGGCAGGTACATCATGAGGATGAGTCCCGCGGCTATGGGCAAAGAGGTCGCCCCCACGTGCAGACTGGCAATAAGGCGCGTGACCCCAGGCACAAGGTAACCCAAACCCACGCCCGCTGCCATTGCCAAGAAAATCCACAAGGTCAAAAACCTGTCCTACACCGACAATTGCTTTCCGGTCTGCCCACTCATGACGCCTCCCTTTTCCCACTGTTCTCGTTCCGTCACCGGCCCTTCCTCTCAGCGGTGTGGCGCTCTGCGGAAGAGACGGTCTCCAAGATCCCTGGCATCTCCTCCACGAACGCCCTAATTTCGTCGCGCACGCGTCGGTAGATCTGCATGGCTTCCTCCTCGGTGCGCGCCCGGCGTGCCAGTTCCGGAGGATCCCTGAAACCCATGTGCACCCGTTTTGCGGCACCCGGAAACAATGGACACGTTTCCCGCGCGTGATCGCACACGGTGACCACATAGTCGAAGGGAATGTCCATCACCTCGCGCACGTGCTTGGAACGCTGGCCCGAGATGTCCACCCCTGCTTCAGCCATTACGGCCACCGCGCGCGGGTCTACCTCCTTCGGTTCAATGCCGGCCGACCACACCTCGATGGCGTCGCCTTTCAAACGGCGTGTCCAGCCCTCGGCCATCTGGCTGCGGCAGGAATTGCCGGTGCATAGGAAAAGCACTTTCAGCTTTCTGCCCATGAGCGCTCCCCTCTCAAGCCGCAGTCCACAGAAGATAAAGCCCGCCCGCAATCACCAACACGCCGCAGATGCGTCGCACGATAACCGTCGTCCGCGAGCGCTCGTTCCACTGCAGGTAGTTTTGCACGGCGCCAGTGAAGGTGCCCGCCACCACAATGAGAAAACAGTGCCCTACAGCATAAGCCAGCACCAGCGAGATTGCATAGGGGATGTTCGACGCCGCCACCTTAAAGACCACCCCAAGCATGGGCGCCATGAAGGCAAAAGTACACGGCCCCAGGGCAAGTCCAAAGAGCAAGCCGATGACTAGGGCAGCCAGCACACCCCCTCTGTGCAGCCTGGGATGCGCCCCTCCCCAAGCCACGGCACGTCAATCACCCCCAAGAGATAGAGTCCGATGGCAAAGAAGATGACCGCCACGACATAGTTGCCCACTGCACCCAGGTCGCCAAGCATGCGGCCCGTCAAGCTGGTCAGCACGCCGACCATAGCGATGGTCAGCAGTATCCCGGTGGCGAAAATGAGGGCAAGGACAAAGGCGCGCCTGGTGGAGATCTGCCCCAGGCCGTCGATCAAGCCAACCACCAGCGGGATGCTTGCCAAGTGGCAAGGACTCACCAAGATGCTCAAAAGACCCCACAGCAAAGCCCCAACGAGAGCCAGGGCGGGCGAGCCACCCATGGCTAAGGAAAGCCACTCAAGAACCGCCCGCATCTACTCCACTCCTAACTCGCGCAGTTTGCTGACGATTTCCTCTTTGGACATGAATCCTTCGTGGCGCCAGAAGACTCTCCCCTGGTGGTCAAAGAACACCTGCGTGGGGATGACTCGCACCTGATACTGGCGGGCTAACCGCCGGTGCTCATACACATCCAAGAGCAGGATGTTCGCCTTCCCCTTGTACTCCTTCTCCAGCTCGGCGAAGATGGGCTTCATCATCTTGCACGGCACGCAGCTGTCCGAGCCAAGGTCAAGCACCGTCGGCTTGTCACTGCGCAGCGCAGGCTCCAGCGGGTCTGGGGGCTGGGCCGCTCGCTGTGCCGCCAGCCATTCCTCGTTCTTGACAATCTTCGCTGCTGAGCGAAGGCTATCAATGAGTGAAGAGATAGAGGCGACGAACTTTTGCTGGCCCAAGTAGTCGCGAATACTGCTCTCCACCTGCTCAAAGGTTGCGCCCTGCACCTCCTCGGCGTGTTCGGCGTAGAAGCGCCTGGCCTCGGCATCCGACACTTGTACGGCGCTCCCCAAGGCGTTCACCAGCGCCTGGATGGTGCCGTCCTGGCTCTCGCCCCCGGAGGAGTCCGCTGCCGTCAGCCCGCGGCGCCTGGCCTCGTTGAGGAGCAGATCGCGCACAATGAGCTGGTCCAAGAAGGTCTCCATGTCACCTTGAAACTCCTGCTTGTACTGAGGCGGCAGGCTTTCGAAGGTGGTGCGCAGGTACTCCTCGGTAATGGGCCGGCCATCCACCAGGGCGACAGTGCCCTTGGGAAGAGCCGCAGGTGGCGCCACTGCCACAGGCTCAGCAGACGCTTGACCGGGTGACGCCTCTTTCGCCTCGGCTGCACTCCCCAGATCCTCCTTCCCTCCGGCCGTCAGTTCCGCCACAGTTGCCTCTTGACGCGGCCCCTTGTCCACCCTGCCGCGCAGCACCAGCACCACACCAACTGCCACCAGCAACACAACGACGACTGCTATTCTTGCCGTACGGTTCATCTTTCCACCTTTCACGGGCATTACACCCGCAAGTTGATGCGCACCAGGCAACACGCAGGGGCTGTGCCCGGCGGGCCACTGCCGCATTGCCCCTGCTGAATCAGCCCTGCCCCGCTCAGAAGCGAATCACCCACTTTGCCACAGTGAAGTAGATAACTAAGCCAAGCGCGTCGATCAGGGTGGTGATCAAGGGACCGCTGACCACCGCCGGATCGAGGCGCAGCTTGGTCATGACTATGGGCAAAAGGCTCCCCAGGAGATTGGAAATGAAGATAATGCACACCATGGAGAGGCCGACCACAACCCCCACCTGGGCCCCCCCCTTCCAGTACTCGCCCCACACAAAGAGGATCAGTCCCAAAGTGGCACCCAAGAGCAACCCCACCAGCAGCTCTTTGCGCACCACCTGAAACCAGCGCTTGGGGGTGAGCTCACCAAGCGCCAAGGCGCGAATAATGAGCGTGGCCGACTGCGAGCCGGTGTTGCCGCCGCTGTCGATGAGCACGGGGATGAAGAAGGCAAGGGCGACGATCTTGGCCAGCGTCTCCTCGTACATGGCAATGACCGTAGAGGAGAGAAAGCCGGCCACCGCCAAAAGCGAGAGCCAGCCGACGCGCTTGCGATAGAGGCTCCAAAACGAAGCGGCGTTGTAGCTGGTCTCCAAGGGAGCGATGCTCGCCCCTTTGTGCACATCTTCGGTAACCTCTTCCTGCAAGACGTCCAGCACGTCGTCGACGGTCACAATACCCAAAAGCACATTCTCCTTGTCGACCACCGGCAGCGCGTTCAGGTCATAGTGCTGGATGAGCCGGATGGCCTCCTCCTGGTCGGCACTGGCCTCGACAGCCACGTACTTGTGGTCCATGATGGACTCGACGCTCTGGCTGGGCTCCGCCAGGATGATGCGCCGAATGGGCAGGTCATCCAACAAGTGGTCGTCGTCGTCCACCACGTAGATGACGTTGACCGTCTCGGCGTCCCTGCCGTAGCGTCGGATATGGTTGATGGCCTGCTCGATGCTCCAGTGCGAGCAGATGGCCACATAGTCAGGGGTCATCAGTCGGCCGACGCTCTCCTCCGGGTAGCCTAAGAGTTGCAGCGCCTCGCGCCGGTCCGCAGGCGAAAGGAGATTGAGGAGCTGTTGCGTGACCTTTCCCGGCAGTTCTTCGAACAACTCGGTTCGGTCGTCCGGAGAAACCTCTTCGAGAAGCATCTTCACCTGCTCGTTGGTGAGGCGCTCCAGGAGCTGGCGCTGCTTGTCCGGCTCGAACTCGGCAAAGACCTCGGCCGCACGCTGCCGGGGGAGCAAGCGGAAAAGGATTACGCGATCGGCCTCGTGCAAGCTCTCCAGGAGGTCGGCAATGTCCGGTGCCGGCCAGTCGGCGATGGCTTCTTTCAGGGTACGCCAGTCCTTGGCCTCAATGAGTTCCTGAATCTCCGGCAACAGCAGCTCTTTCAGCATGGGCCACCTCGCTTGGCATCCTGGGAGCATCGACACCAGCATGAACAACGGCCACTGTCGGGCAAGATCCTTGGCCGTGCGCCCATTCCCCCTGTTTCGGCGGCGCATCGTTGCCGCACTGCGACAGTCTGAGGGCTCAGTTGGAAAGGGGACCACGAAGGTCACAACTGTGCGCCTCCTGGGCGACATCGCCTCGCCACGGCGGGGGCACCGGCGCAGACCTCGGTGCCGACGGCAGCGGCGATGCCAGGGAGTGACCTCCGCCAGGAGGCCCTGTCAACCTGGTTGTGCAAATATACAAAATTCCCGCACATCTGCAACAGGTAAATGTCGCTGCGCTCGGGTTGTTTGCTCACCGAGCGTGCAAACGAACGCCACGGGGCCTACCCCTCTGTTGCAGCTGGCATCGCATCCACCCGCGCCCTGCCCTTTGCGACGCCATGCATTCCGCCCCCCTGTAGCCTTGCGAGGAACTACTCCCTTGAGCCTCCCCTTTCAAAGACAAAATACAGACATGGCAATAGCAGCAGCGTAACCAACAGTGAGAACAGCAATCTGCCGATCACCGCAATGGCCATCGGTTGCAGCATGTCGCCGCCTTCGCCATAGTTGATCGCCAGCGGCAACAGTCCCAGCACCGTGGTCGCCTGGGTCATCAGAATCGGGCGCACGCGCAAGGGCGCGGCTTCGAGAATGGCTTCTTTCAATCCCAGCCCTTTTTGACGATACTCATTGATAAATGAGATCAACACCACGCCCTGGGTGGCAATGCCGCCGGTCATGATGATTACGCCGATAAGCACCGTGGCGCCGGCAGGAAAACCGGTCAGCAACAGTGCCGCAACGACTCCCACAAATGAGAACGGCACGCCCAGCAAGATCTGCAATGGCTGTTTGAACGAGTTGAACTGAATTGCCAGAATCACGTAGGCGAAGAACAAGGCAAACAGGATGATCTGCAGCATCGTCTTTTGGCTCTCTTTCATCATATAGACCTGGCCGCCAAGATCGAAGGAATACCCCTCTGGCAAACGAATTTCAGACAATGCGGCACTAACAGCATTGGCCATGTCGCCAACGCTGGCGCCGGCGGTCACATCGCTGGAGACGACGATCTGCTTCATCTGATCTTCCCGTACGATTTCCACTGGCCCCAACCGTGGGACCACCTGAGCCACGGTGCGCAGCGGAAGTTTCAAATTTCCCGGGGCATCGAGATAGAGATTCTCAATATCCTGCCGGGAGCGAATGTTGGTCTCCGGCATCATCACCCGGATGTCGTAAGATTCGCCCACCTTGCCGATGCCTTTCATCTTTTGCTGCGCCACCACCAGCCGGGCGCCGGGCTGCATGAATTTCATTACCTGCGGCCGAATGCGTTCCAGGTACTGTTCAGTCGAAAACGGCCGCTGACTTTTTTAATTCAATATCGATCTCGCCCTCATTGGCGACCTCGTAGGTGACCAGTCCCCATACCTTGCCGCCGGACAGGGTAAAATAGCGATCTACATAAGGATCGTCCTTGACCACGCTCTCGAGACGGGCCAAGAGACTATCGGTGCGCGCCACCGATGTGCCGGTGGGCAGGATGACTTTGATCATCACGCGACCGTCGTCCACTTTGGGCAAGAATTCGCTGCCGACATGTCTAAACAGATAAACCGCGGCTACCATGAATAAGACAAAAACCGCCAAGACCACCCAGCGCAACGGCAGCAACCCGTTCAGCACGCGTCGGTAAATGCGGTCAATGAGCTGGATGAAGCGGTCGGCAATGCTGCGCCGTTCCCGTCGGTGGCCTTTGCTGGTGACCAGATAGTGGGTGAGCATGGGTGTCACCGTGAGCGCCACCAGCAGGGACACGACCACGATTCCGGCAATGGTCAGGATCAACTCTCTGAATAGCAGGGAGGTCAGCCCCGGAATCAGCAGAAACGGCATGAACAGCGCAAGGAAGGTCAACGTGGATGCCACCACGGCCAGCGCCACTTCGCTGGTGGCAGTGTCCGCTACCGTATCGCTTCGGCTCCCTTTTTCCAGATGCAACCGGGTGATGTTTTCGATCACCACGATGGAACTATCCAGCACCACGCCCATGGCCACGACCATTCCGCCCAGCGAAAAAATGTTGATGGAAAAACCGAGGATTTTCATTAGGAAAAAATTAAGCAAAATGGTAATCGGCAGGGCGATCAGCATCACCACGACCTGACGCCAATGGCCGAGAAATAAAAAGATCACCAGAATGACCAACAATACGGCGACGATGGCTGAATCCCTCACCCCGGCGATGGCGCCTTTGATGTAATCCGCCTGATTCTCAATCGTGCCGAATTTGATATCCGGCGGCACCGTATCTTCCACCTTCCGAATCAGTTCATTCACCCGATGGGCGATCTCAACGGTATTGGCATCGGCCTGTTTCAAAATATTCACCTTAATCGCCGGTTTGCCGTTGAACCGGGTAATCACCCGCTGCTCTTCATGGCTGTCTTCGACCGTTGCCAGATCCTTCAGCCGCACCATGGATTTTCCGTCGTTAAGCACGACCACGTTGCGGATATCGTCCAGGTTGCGGAACTCAGCATTGGTACGCAGAATAAATTCCCTTCCGCCTTCGGTCACCCGACCCGCGAGCCGCTCGATGTTTTCCTCCTGGAAGCGTTTGATGACTTGGTTTAATGTTAAATCGTATGCTGCCAACCGTTCTGCGTCGAGATGAACGCGAATTTCCCGTCTTAGACCACCCACGATCTCGGTTCCAGCCACGCCTTTCACTGCTAAAAATTGATCCTGCAGCACATTTTCCACCCAGGTGCGCAGCTTGACCAGATCCCGACCGTCGGACATGACGATGAGTTGCACCACCGGCAGTTGCGAGGGATCGGCTTTGAACATGATGGGCGGATCCACATCCGGCGGCAGCTTGCGGGTCGCCAGACCCATTTTGGCCACCACGTCCTGATACGCCACATCCACATCGGTGCCGAACTCAAAATTCACGAGCAGTTGGTACATGCCTTCGATGCACGAGCCTTCGAGATAATCGAGATTGTCCACCGTGGCTAAGGTTCTTTCAATCGGCTCCGCGATGTTGTCGTTGATTTCCTCCGGTGTAGCCCCGCGCCAGTAGACGTACACTTTGATCATAGGGTAGGTGATATCCGGCAGAAAGTCGGTCGGCAATTGAAAATAACCATAGATGCCGAGGACCACGGCGGTTGCCATCAGCACCAGCGTGGCCACGGGCCGGCGAATGGAAATCGTAGTAAGCTTCATCGTCTCTCTCCTGCCTGGCCGCTCACCTTACCAGCGGGGCCTGGACCTTCACCGCACTACCGCTTTTCAACTGCTCCTGGCCCTCGACCACAAGCATATCCCCCGGCGCAGGTCCTTCGAGGACCTCTACCCAGCCTTCCACCTCGAGGCCGGTTCGCAGCACCACTTCCTTCGCCTTGCTTTCCTCCACCACAAAGCAGGTTTGTTTCTGCGGACGTTCAATTACCGCCTGGCTCGGAATCGCCACAGCGTTCTCCAGGGTGCGCGTCACGAAAGTGACCCTGACAAACATGCCAGGCTTGAGATTCGGGCAGGGGTCGATAACCCGCATCTCTACTATTCCGTTCCTGGTCTTTGCCTCGGCCTGCCGGTAGATGCGTTGTACGACGCCTGTGAATTGCTTTGATGGGCAGGCGTCCGCGAAAATGTCACCCGTCTGACCAAGGCGCAGTTTACCAATGTCCAGTTCTGAAACTGGCACTTCCGCCAGCAGTTTTCCACTACTCTGAATCTCGAACAGCTTCACCTTAGCCTGCACCATGTCGCCTACGTCAACCCATCGCCGCGACACCACGCCTGCGATGGGAGAGGTAATGTGGATCTCTTTGTACTGCTGCAAGGCGAATTGATAGTCTTGCCGGGCCTGTTCGTATTCTCTCTGCAGAACCGGGTTGTGTGGGTCATTGCTCAGTGTCCCCTTTTTGGCCTCGACCCAGAGGCGCGCGGAATTGATTATGTCTTCGCGCACCAGCGGGCTGATCGTGGCGACAACAGCGTCGGCCTCTACTCGATCTCCCTCACGCACCAGCAGCTGGGAGATTTTGCCCTCAGAGGTAGACAGGATGTTGGCGACATTCTCGGCGCGCAGGGTTGCCGGCAGCTGGAGCCTTTCCACCAATCTATGCCTGCCCACAGGCTGCACCTTTATCAACTTTGCTTCTGTCTTCTTGGCCTCTCCGGTGTTGTCCTGCTTTGACCCGCACCCAGACAGACCCCACGCCAACAGAAGCAATGCGAAGAAGAAAGTTGCTGTCTTGTTCATCTCTGCTCTCCCTCATGTGACGTCAAAGGTCTACTACATGTCAGATCCGCTTGCTCACTTGGAGCCCCAGAATGCGCACGCCTCCGTCCGACTTGAGCGAGAGTGTAGCCGGTCCGGTGCTCAGGCACTGACCCGCCTCGAGCTGCGTTTCTTCTTGATTGACCATCGCCTCTGCCGACCCTCGAATGACCAAGAATACGACATACGATTGCATTTCGCCACCTGCAGGTAATTCGATGATCCGGGCCTTGAATTCCGGCGCGCGAAAGAATACGTTCTTATCCCGCTCTTTGTAGGGATAGGCTTTCAAGGTATTCAAGTCAAAAACCATCATGACTGGACCTCCAGATTAAGTGGAGAAGATAGCAGCCTTTTCCCCGTTGCAGGCGGCTGCGAACAACATGCCCCGGTATTCGGCAAGTCCCCTTCTGTCTTGACATCTTGACCGTAGAACCGGGGTTGCCATTGGCATGGAACACTCCGTTTTCCAATTCCTATTGTGCAAGGGCGCTTCCACTCGCTGCCCATCACGCCCCGAGAAACCCATCTCCACCGGGCGCTGTTCGACACCGCCACGAGAGTCGCCCGGCCGAGGCATTTCCATTTCACCTGGTTTCGCCGTCGACACGCTCACAAAATCCCCATCACCGCCAGTAGGCGGACGCGAGCAATGGCGTAGTCCAGTGCTGCCTGATTCAGGGTCAGCTGAGCATTCAGCAGACTCTTCTGAATATCCAGCAGACCGGTATTGGAGCGCCTTCCCGCATGGTATTCGATCATAGCCAGCCGATAACTCTGCCGCGCCAGTTCCACAGCCTGCTGCTGGATGGCGAGCTGCTGCTCTTTTTCTTTCAGCCGGGCATAGCTGTTCTGCACCTGCGTGGCCAGATTCTTCCTGAAGTATTCCCTCTGCCATTGGATCTGCTCCAGATTGGCTCTGGCCTCGTCGATCTTCGCCCCAATCACGTTGCCTTCGTAGAGCGGCATCTTCGCGTTCAATCCCCAAAAATTGCGTTTATTCCGATCGAACCAAAAGGACTCCAAGCCAAATTCATACCCGCAATATGCTTGCGCTGAAATCTGTGGCAGACGAGCCGCTTGCTGGACCTTGACCTTTGCCTCAGCCTTGCGCAGATCGTACTCTAATTGTTTCCAGATCGGATTCCGTTCCAGCGCCGTCGGCACCAATGCTTCGAAGCTCTGTTCAAACGGAATCACCTGCAGAGAATCCTGCGGCAGAGGAAGCTGGGAGCGCTCTCTTCCCAACAGCAGGCAGAGTTCATACGACACCGCCTGATAATCGTCCTGAATTTTGAGCAAATTGCCGTCGGTGGTGGCAACCGCAACCCCAATACGGTCCAGCTCCAGTTGGGACATGGGCCCGGCCTCCACCAGCAGGCGGGCGTAGCGCTGTTGCACCTCCAACTGCCTTCGGTTTTCCAGCAAAATCTGCCGCTGGTTTCTTAGCGACTGCAGCTGGTAATAATCGAGGGTAACCGCCAATTTCAAATTCAATTGATCCGAGAGAAACGCCTGCTCCAGCGACTGCACCTCGGCCGCAGCAGCCTGTTTGGCATGTTTCAATCTGCCGCCGGTGTACAGCGGTTGGCTGACGGCGATATTCGGAAACAGGTCGTGTTCGATGTTGCCGAGCACGACTCTTTTAAAGCCCGGCACAATATCCAGATAGCCATAACTGAAGTTGGCATCCACTTTCGGCAGCAACTCGCCCTCGGCCTGCTGCAGCGATGCTTGACCCGCTTTGGTGCGCGCCGCGGATTTTTTCAGCAGTTCATTGTTGGACAATGCTTCCTTCAGCGCGGCCGACAGGGAGAGGGCGACGGTATCTTGCGCCACCCCCTGGGCGCGCAGCAGCCCAGGAAAGAAGGCGCAGATGAACAGAGCAAGCTTAACTTGCTTCATGAAATGCCCATACAGTGAGCCGAGGCGACCTTTCTCTTGCAGGATTTGCGTACGCGAGAGTGCCATTCTGATTCTCCCAAAGTCTGAGGCTTTGCTCGTGACCTACAAGGCAATCCCGTAGGCAAGATTGATAGCCGCAAGCAGACTCTTGAGTGCCGCCTGGGCTTCTATGTGCTTTCCGTTCACCAATTGGATCGTCAGTTCGTCGATCTGGGCGGAGAGAGTCTTGAGAGCCTCTCGATAGTTTTGGCAGCGCAGAGAGTCTTCCGGCGCAGGGCAAGGAGCGCATAAAACGTTGTCCCGCAGCTTCAGCAGCTCGCCGATCATCTCCTTGAGCGGCTCAATATCGGATTGTTGCGCCTCATCGACCATCTTCTTCGCCTGTTTCCGCAGGTGGAACAATCGGTCTGCGGCGCAGATCAATCCATTCTCTTCATGCATCCTGACAAACAAACCGCAGGTCTTACTGCAAGTTTGCAGGGCTTCGTTGAAGTCGCCATCTGCAAGTTGTCTTTCCATGTTCTGCATGCCCTGATAGATGTCAAGGAGGCGCGAACTGAATTTTTCATCCTGGCGGTATTCTTCCGGCGGGTTGTTCTGAAAATTCTGCCGGACTTTTTCCCACAGAACCATGGATTGGCGGATGTGCTGCAGTCCAGCCGCTTGCTTTTGGGCATCCGCCTGTTTAATCAATTCCTAGACGAGCGCGCAGTACTGTCGCATTTGCTGACGGGTTTCCAGGACCACGGTATCGAATTGTTGCAGTTCCGCCGAGGCCTTGGCGGGCTGGCTGGTGTGTGCCAAAAGGGGAGCAGCCTCGCAGACCATCAGAGCAGAAGTGACAACCAACAGCAGTGCTGACATCCTGATAGAGATTCGCTGTTCCATGTTCTTCTCCTCATTCTGTTGTTTGGCCTCTTGGGAAGAAGTCTCGTCACGACGCACCGGACCGGCTGGCCCGAGCCGCTGCCCGAAGCAGGGGAACGTGATGCTCTGCCCTTTCCTGCGGCTGACGCCCATGCTCGCCAAAGGTTAGAGCGCCGCGCAGGCCCCGCCAAATATGCCCAAATAGCCTTGGAGCTCCAGGTGGTGACGGTTGCTATCGCGCCCACACACACACGGCAACCCACCCCCACCCTGCCATCCCGGTGGGGCACACGGCGCGATGACTTCTGTCATCCAAGGGCTCGCGGCGGTACCAGCGCTCGCTCCTTCAGCCGCTCGCCTAAGGAGATGGCAAGATCATTTCACGGGCTACCAGATTGTTACCCCCAAAAACGCCGTGACAAATTTCACGGATACATAGAGGAAATACAGGCCGAAGATGAATTTCAATCTGGTCGGCTTGAATTTCTTGATGATGGCAGCACCTATTTGGGCGCCGATGACGGTCCCAATAGCCAAGAGCAAACCCGCCCCCAGCGCCACGAATCCCTGTAGCAGTTTGATTCCGCCACCCACCACAGCAAGCGGGATCATGGTTGCCAGCGACGTGCCCATGGTGACGTAGACCGGCGCACCAAACAAGTAGATGAAACCAGGCACCAACGCATAACCTCCGCCCAAGCCGACCACGCCCGTCAAGATGCCAATGAGCAGTCCCATGATCACCCAACCCCATGTGGGCCCAGGAATCGACTCACCCATGGCCTGAGGCTTCTTGGTCTGCAACAGCCCTTCCCAGATCATGCGGATGGCAGGCCAAAGAAACGCCAATCCCAAGATCAATCCCAGCAGCGCCGTGCGTGCCGTGAGCAGTTTGAAGAGGTAGGAACCAATGATGACACCGACGATACCGGAAATGCCAACCCACAGCGTGGCTCGCACATCCAGGTTCTTGCGGATGAGATGGCCGTAGCCGCCAGAGATGGCGGTAAGAACCACGGCAAAGAGCGTGGTGCCAACTGCAGTGGTGGCTAGATAACCCAACCAGAAATGAATGGCTGGCAAAACATCACGCTGCAGCCGCCGGTACCAATCAAACCGCCAAGCAAACCAGCCAACAGGCCAATGACGACCAAGAAGCTGCCATGACCAACATTCAGCGTTGGCAAGTTCTCACTGCGCAGCTTGTCGCTGGGCAAGAGCCCAATGAACAAGGCCAGGAGAACAAACAGCAAGACGATGGTGGGAAGATAATTCCTCCAGAAAGACGTTTGCGCAAGTCTCATTATGGCCTCCTCGGTAATTGGAGAATCGATTCGCAAGAGGAACCATTACTGTCTTGCAGTCAACAGGGGCCAACTGCACCCTGGTGCACACCGAACCCAGTCGCCTTGTCCAATTTCCTCCTCTCCTGTGGACCCCTCTTTTCGCAAAGGATGTCACCGAGTCGCTGCCTTCAGCTTCTGGTACAGAGCGACTAACCGATCTCGGAAGATATGCCGGATGGCTTCTTCATCGTTTTTCAACGGGTAAACGGGAATCAAATCCAGCACTTGTTCGGCCGGCAGTCCGGAGTGAAACAGCGCATCCAGCGCGCCATGCAGCATGGCCGCCACTGCCTGCAGAGCTTCGGACTGCCTCAAACCGAACTCCCTCCCTAATCGCTCCAGCTCCGGCCACTGGAACCAGAAGTAGGTGGGCCCCATGCCGGTGAGGATAGCGTAGGCCTCCAGGTGCTCCTCGCGCACTTCAGGCGATTGGCCCCAGCACCGGCACAGGCTCACGAGCGATGAGCGGTCAGCCGCCGTGAGAGAATCCGAATAGACAACCGGATTGTAACCCCTGCCGGTCACCGACGGCGCGTTGGGGTCATGCGCACGATGCGATTGAAGCCGTTGAGCATCTCGGATAGGCGGCGGAGCGTGATGGTGGGGATCAACGAGATGATGGTCGCGTCTCTTTTCAACGCGGGTTTGATCTGCTCGCACACCTCAACCGCCACCGGTGGGTGCACGGCCAGAAACATCAGATCGGCCACCTCGGCGACGGCCCGATGCAAGTCCGCTTCGGTCGGGCGGTCGCCTACGATGGTCGATAGTCTTTCGAGATTGTTCGCTTCCGGGTCGTAGACCAGGAGTTGTTTTGGCAGGCCCTCGGCCCGGCACAGACCCTCCAGCACTAGCCGGGTCACCCGTCCGCCACCGATGAAGCCAAGAGTTTTTTCCGCTCCCTTCGATACCTCCTCGGCTCAGTGCACGTGTCCACTCCCTGGTACCTCCACCAGGCCATCGCTTTTCGCTGTGCCAGGACACCCTCAGCAAACTGGCCAGCTTGGCGTCATCTCATCGCCGTGAGCAGCAGCTGCCGCCGGATGGCACGACGTCGCCGGTCTTGTGCACAAAGATAAGGCTACCGAAGATCTCGCCCATCTTTTCGCTACCGCATTTGGGGCAGTGTAGTTCCAGGCCCCTTTCCTTCTGGCTGATCGGGGCAAAAACCTCAAACTGGTGCCCACAATCCAGACATTTGAATTCATAGGTTGGCATATCGCGTCCTCCATGGCTACTTTGCCCGTTGCTTGCCTTCTCACAAAGAATTGCCCGACTTAAGCACGTGTTGGACACAGCCGATGATCCTTTGGGCCACCCGCTTCACTGGATCATCGGTGAACGCCAGACTGCTGAAAGGCCCTTGCTTGGTCAGATTCGGCTCCGTTTCCAGGTTCAGGTACACGTCGGGCTGGATGCCGACCCCGGCCAGCAACTGACGGACACACTCGTTGTGGCAACCGTCTATCACGACGATCTTTTCGATCTTGCTCACCAGGGCGGATTGCCGGGGCACGTCATTCTGGGTCGCCGGCAATGAGCAGATGCCGACCGTCTCGCTGCCCAGGCGTCGCACCACCTCCAGGGCCGCCAGGCCGGTCAGCGAGCCAGTGTTGGAGCCGCCGCTGGAGCGGGCGAAGAGCCCCACTTTGGGCAACGGTGCTTTCTCCTTCTGTGGCTCCATTTTGCCCACCTCTCGATCACTTCGGTTGCATGGGGGACCGGCGGGGTTCAGTCGCTGCCTCCTGTAGCTGGTGAGCGATTGGGGCAAATGCCTCTGCCGGATATTCCTCGGCCTTTCCCGCATCGCACAACGCGGCAATACGCGGGTCCAGGGGCAGCCGGCCCAGGAAGGGCACTCCCAGCCGACGGGCCATCTCCTCGCCGTGGCTGGGGCCGAAGACCTCGTATCGTCGGCCGCCCTCCGGACAGACGAAGTAGCTCATGTTCTCAACCAACCCCAGTAGAGGAACCTGCATCGTCCGCGCCATGCGGGCCGCCTTGCGCACCACCATCTCGGCCAGGTCCTGGGGCGAACTGACCAACAACACCCCGGAGAGCGGCAACGATTGCATCACCGTCAGCGCGGCGTCGGAGGTGCCGGGCGGCAGGTCTACCACCAGCCAGTCCAGGTTGCCCCAGACGACCTCGCCCCAGAACTGCTTGATGGCGGAACTGATGAGCGGTCCGCGCCAGATGACAGCCTCGTCCTCGCTGGGCAGGAGCAGGTTGATGGACATGACCTTGATGCCGGTCTGGGTCTGGGCGGGCAGGATGCCGAGGGGGCTCATCGGCGGCGCGCCGTGAAGCCCGAACATCTTGGGGATGCTGGGACCGGTGACGTCGGCGTCCAGCACGCCGACCGTCTGGCCGTCTCGCCGAAGGGCCACGGCCAGCAGCGCGCTGACGAACGACTTGCCGACGCCGCCCTTGCCGCTCACCACCGCCACGACATGCCGGATGTGGTTGAACCGTTCCGCCGTACCCGCCTGCCCTGCTCCTCCGAGGCCGATCGTTTGCTTTTCCTCGGGGGCCATCTCGGTCAGGTCAATTTGCACCTCCTGGACGCCGTCCAGGGCCAGCACGGCCGCCCTGGCTTCGGCCACGATCTGGTCTTTCAGCGGACATTCGGGAACGGTCAACGCCAGGGTGAAGGACACCTCGTCGGCCTGCACGCGTACGTCGCGCACCATGCCCAGCTCCACCAGGCTGCGGTGCAATTCGGGGTCCAGGACCCCGGCCAATGCTTCTATGATCTGCTTTTCTGTAGTCACCTGCGTTTTCTCCTTAACTTTGCCGTGCCTGTTTCCAGGCGCTCAGGAAAACGGCAAAAGCCGGCATCCCGGCCACCGGGATGATGGTAAAGGCCGTCTCCAGCAACTCCTGCGCGCCGGTGATATGCATGACGGTCGCCTCACGATCGTGCTGGGCCGCAGTGATCGCGGCGTGGATCAGGAACTTGTGTTTCTTCGAGACCGCGCCATCGTTCAGCGTCAGCTCGTGCAGGCGCAGGAAAGCAGCGCACAGCGCCGGGTTCCGCTCTTGCAAGAAAGCGACCGGGTCCAACACCTTGCCGAATTCTTCTGCAAAGGCAGTCAGGCTTTCGCCGATTTCGTTTGGGGTTTCAGATTTCATTGCATCTCCTTTCGCAATTTTGTGATTTTTCCAGACCGCGAGGGATTACTTCGCTTCCACCGCCATTTTATGCAGCTGCGGCGTGGGGGCAAACCACTTCGTCAGCCGGCCTGAAATCCGCAGGAAGGTGGCCATGAAGGTGATCTGGATGACCGGCTTGAGCGCCAGCACCAGCACCGTCAGCGGGCCGAAGAAGATGGTCGCCAGCGCCAGCGCCACGTTGCCTTTGGCGTAGCCCGTCCAACCGGCAACCATGTCCGCGCAGGGAACGGTGCCGGTCAGGATCAGGCCGACGGCGAAATCGGGGCGGCTATGCAGGAACAGATACGCCAGTCCCGCCGCCAGCAGAGGCGAGAAGAAAGTTCAACAGCATGAACAGGCTGATCAGTTTCAGGTTCATCACTGCCTTGCCCACCTCTTCGATGCGCAGGCCGATCATCATCGGGTAGAGCATGATGAAGAGGGTCAGCGTGGTGTACGATTTGAGTCCCTTGGCCGCAGCCGGGAACTTCCAGCCGAAGGCCACGCCTGCCACGATGGCGAGCAACACGAACACCACCAGGTTGCCTTCGACCACCTTTGCGGTTTTCTGCAATGCCTTGAGCACTTTGCACCTCTTGTTTCAGCAAATCGAAAATCATCTTGGCGACGATCAGCCACCGCAAAACGCCGATGGCCCTCTTGAGCTGCCCGCTCGGCAGCTTCGTCTCCCTTAGTTTCGAGCCAACAATGGAGCCGGCCGTAGCCTTCACAGCGGCAATGCCAATGCACACGGGATGCAGCCCGCCCGGGGTAGCCTCAAGAACAAATCTTGTTTCGTTTATACCATCGAGCCTATGCTCACCGCGCGGCAGGCGCCGCAGTTCGCGCCGAGGACTTTGATGCTGGGCTTGCCGCTCAATGCAGGCGCTCTGCGTGGTCGATCAACTCGCCGCGGGCGGCAAGGGCGGCCGCTTCGATTTTTGCAATGTCGGTGACAATGGGGCGAACGCCGGCCTGCTTCATGTTCTCGTAGGCGCCGGCGCCCACGCCGCGCGCCAGCAGGATGTCGCAATCGGCAATGGCGGCGGCCATGCGGGCGTGACGGCTCTGAGCGGCCGCGTCAAAGCCGTGGCCGTGCGAGTCGCTCCCATGGGCCCCTCGCGTATGTGGCTCTCTGGCAAATTGGGCATGACCCATCTTGTCGCGTGTCTCCCGGCCCACGATCTGGCCGTTCTCCACGGTAACAACCACGTAGAACGGCGCCCGACCAAAGTGCTGGCTGATGGTCACGCCATCTTCAGAGACGGCGGCGATTTTCATTCTGTTCTTCTCCTTCTCTTTACTCCCATAAGGAATCTTGAAGCCACATCGTGTCCCCAGTGCTTCCTCGAACAAGACCGCTTTCCCACAGCCCGTTAGCCGAGCGCCTCCTTGGCGATCTTCTCCGCAATGCGTTGCACGTCCTTCTTGTCGAAGTCAAGGGTCGGCACCTTGCTTACTCCCTCCTTGGCAATGACCGTCTCGTAATCGTAAGGGATGTCCAGCCTCTCCAGCACCTTGCTGGCACAGCGATTGGCGCAGCCGTTGATGACGACGAGCTTCCTGGCCCGCCTGGCGACATCAACGTGTGCCTTCGACTCGGCGGCTACGGCCGTGATGCAGCACATACGAGCCGCTTCCTTGGAATTGGTTAGTTCAACGGCCACCGCGTGCCCCACCTGGCCCACACTGGCCGCCCCATCGCAGGCCAGGATAATGTCTAGATTCTCGGCTTCTTTGGCGCAAACCGGCAGCCACCTCGGCGGTGGCCTTCATCCCGTCCAGTATCTCCTCGTACAAGTGATAGGGGAAAGCGACGGTGACCTCATCTTCGTGGGCCAGTGCGGTTTTGCGGTCGCCGAAACACGGCAGACCCAAGGCAATATCATCATCGACATAAGCCTGCGCGATACTATCGGCACACAGGCTCCACTCCCCCCAGTGGAAAATGCAACCCGACCGCCACGTTTGTAGAGATAGCCCTGGATGACCCGCATCACCTGCGCGGTATTGCCATACGTGACGACAATATCCGGTTCAAAGTTCAACTTTGACATAGGTGCCACCGCCACCGCCCTAAACTTCCCGTAAGGAATTTTGGCTACTCTGCTGGTGAATTCCCGCGCCGATTCCAGGTCCGCATGCAGCATTTTGGCAATTTCCCCGTTCTTCATGTTTTCCGTCTCAGGAATCAGCCCCAGAGTAACCCCACCCACAATGCAGGCCATATCTTCTGCCGTAGAATACATCGGTCGGGCGTAGTACCGCACAATGGCTGTAATCTGGCAGGTATTCATCGGATGTCTCGGCCGCATGGTTCCTTGAGGACGTTCACTGGTGTTATCAGAAAACTTGACCCCAAAGGGATAGGTTTTCGGCCGTAACAGGGCCGAAAGTTCTCAGCAGACTTCTTTCCTTGCCATTTCCACCTCCCCCTATCTTGTTGGACACACTACGCGAGCGGGGCACCTGTCTGCGGCCCCCGCTTTAAGTCCAGATACTAGGCGCGGCTGCCCTCGGGGGTCAACGGACTGACAGCCAGCTCCTCCGCGTAGCCCTCTCGCTGTGACTCCCCACCTTCCACGTTCTCCAGGCGAGTCATGACCCTAACTTCTTCTCTCCTCCTTTGCCATTCTTGGTTCGAGCTCAGACAGCTCGCTCTCCGTCTCCTCCTTGTAGGACTCTAACCACTCCCGTTCTTCCTCTTTGCTGGGGCTATGCTAGCCTCGTGGGCCGCAGCACCACCCCATTATCGGATGGCCACCGGGAAAGGGAGGCTCGAAAGGCCTTCGCACCCTTGTTCCCGTCCGAATCTCGCCACAGCGCCAAGCTGTCCAGCTCCGGGAAGCAAACATTTTGTCCGCCATTCGGACTCGCCACGCCTGCAAGCCCGCTCTCACGCCTGTACCAAAAATCGTCAGCCCAGACGCGCGCTCCTGCCCACCGATACCACATCGTGGTCTCGCCGTCGAAACTCCCTGTTGTGCACACAGGCCTCAGGCGGCGACACGCCGCCGCTCAGGCCCCACATATTCTGCCTCCCAGATGGGGCTTGTGAGCTCGTTCACTTTCTCCCCATAAGCCACCAGTTCTTGAAAATATCGCTCGTCCCGTATCGCCTCGGCCGCATCCTCGTCAATGGGCTTGGCGGCAAAGCGCTTCACCACGCCGCGTGCCACTCGGTAGTGGTCGCGAATGGCGCAGGGCGTGATCTCATTCTGCACCCGCTCGGGCGGTTGACCGTAGCCGTAGCCCCGCTGCCACTTGCGAATGGCCTCAAAAAAGGGCGAGGTAATGACCGTATTCAAGTCGCCTCCGGCCTCATAGACCTCGACGATGTTATGCGTGGAGTAAGGGAAAAAGACGCAGGGAGAGACCTTGCCGTTCCAATCGATGTACAAGTACCCGCCTGGGCGCGCTGCAGCAATGCAGCCGTTGGCCACCGGGCCGCTGTTCCAGAAATCCGCCAGGAAGAGTTTGCGCTCATAGACCAGAGCCTGCTCTCGCTGGTACATCATGAGACGCTGCTCCGGGGTAATCATGCGCTCCAGGGTGTAACTGCGGCCGATAGGCATATACTGAAAAATCCAGCCGTAAATGGCCCCTTGCTCCTCGAAGTAAAAGTCCACGAAACGGTCGCTCACCAGCAGTTCGGCGTTTTCCCTGGTGGCTGTGGCCGATATACCGAAGGGCACTCTGGCCTCCCGCAGATTTTCCATTGCGTTGAGAATGCGGCCGAATACGCCCTTCCCGCGCCGCCGGTCGGTCTCTGCTTCGAATCCTTCCACGGAAATGGCCGGGGTGACGTTGCCGGTCTGCGCCATGCGAGCGGCCATTTTCTCATCGATGAGCGTCGCGTTAGTGTACATCATGAAGTAAGTGTCTGGGTTTTCCTCAAGGAGGTCCATGATGCCCTTGCCCCGGCTATGCCACATCAGCGGCTCGCCACCGGAGATGACCACAAAGTGCGAGCCCCAGCTCTGGCGCGTCTCATTCACGACGCGGTTGACGATGTCATAGTCGAGGTTCACTTTGGCGGTGGTACTACCGGCATAACACCCCTCGCAATAGAGATTACACTGCTTTGCCGGGCTGATGGTGACAAAGCCGGGTGGGGCAAAGCCGTACTTCTCCACAAAGAGGGCATGTCGAGTTTTCTCGCCCATCAGCACCTTGCCGACCAGGATTCTTAATAGTGCGTGGCGCACCGGTCGTGAGATGCGGCCACTCGTGAGCGCCCGGTCGATGGCGCCGAACATATTGCTCACGAGCTGAAACTTGTCCTCTTGACAGCGCCGCGGTGAGTTGCCTGGATTGAGAATCACAAAGTGGTGGTACAGGCTTTGCTCAGCCTTCCTCAAGGCCATTTGCCGCAATGCGGGGCTCTTGACACCCGCGTCCAAGAATCCGACCAGGCACTTGGTCCATACGGCATCAAGCTTTCGCCAAGCCATGGTGCGCACCTCCTTTCTTGATCTTGAAGGTTCACCTTCCGCGTCAGCTTGCTCGCCCTGGTTGCTCACTCTTGTCCTTCTCCGAGGAAACTCACTCCGGCTTCACTCCTTCTCTTCCCTCATCTGTGCCATTCTTCTTTCCAGCTCAGACAGCTCTCTTTCCAGTTCCTCCTTGTAGGACTTTAGCCACTCGAGCTGTTCCTCTTTGCTGGGCCTATGCCAGCCCCATGGCCCGCAGCAGCACCCCATCATCGGGTGCCCGCCGTGAAAGTGAGGTCCGAAAGGTCTACACATGGCTCTCTCCTCCTCTCTCGTCGATTATGCGCCGCAAAGCGGCCGTCAGTTCTTGCGCAAAGCAACTCTCCGCCAGTTTCTCCACGTCTCCTACTGCCTGCTCCAGACCCTCATCGAAGGCTATTCCACCGAGGAGGGGCACGCCGAGCGGCTCCAACGACTGCCCAATCCCCAGAGAGGACGGCATCTTCATGTTCTCCACCAGGCCGGTAATGGGAATGCCTAACTCGGCGAGCATTTTGACCAGCTTCCTCACCGTTTCTATGGCGACCTTCGATGGGGTGGTTACCACCAGAAACTCCACCCGTTTCATGAAGCGGATGACATCCAGCGTGGGGTCGCCGATGCCCGGGGGCATGTCGATGACCAGAAAGTCCAACGAGCCCCAGCGGGTGATGGTGAGCAGTTCGATGATGAGATTGGAGATGTCGGCCCCCCTGATGGGTGAGGGATTGTCGCCGGCGTAGTAGATGATCGACATGAACCTGATGCCGTGAACGAGCGGCGGGACAATTCCCTTGTCCTCGGTGGGATAGACGCCCTTGATCCCCAAGATCACGTGGGTAGAAGGCCCGCAGATATCCAGGTCAAGCAGGCCCACCCGGTGTCCGGCACGTGCCAGCACTATGGCAAGGGTGGCAGAAACCGAGCTCTTGCCAATCCCCCCCTTGCCCCCTGCGACCGCGATGACCCTCTTGACGTCCTTCAGCCTTTCTTCGATGATGCTAAGCCTCGGGTCCATAGTGCCTCACTTCTCTCCGCTGATCGATTCCAGCCACACGCCGCGTCCCTTGGTGACCTCGAAATCCGGGCTATGGCAGTTCGGGCACCTCACATAGACGTGAGCAGTCTCTGGCAAGAAGTGGATGGACTCGGACTGTTCCTCGTCCAGCTTCTTCAGCGCGTCTTTGAACGCCCACTCCGTGCCGCACACCCGGCACTTGAGCACAGCCGGCTCATGCTCGAAGAGAAAGCGCGCCCGCCTGAGCAAAGCGCTCTGCAGACGGACAATTTCCTTGAGTGCGAACTCAAAGACCTCCATGTCCGTCTGCTGCAATTCCCCAATCTTGACCCTGATCTCGGTGATCTCTCTCAGCCCCTCCCTCTCAGCTACTTTGATCGCCGTTGCCACCACCCCCTCTGCCAAAGCCCATTCATGCATGTTCCACTCCTCACGATAGCGTCAGTGCCGCAAGCCCATCGCGCCACGGCGCCCAGCTCCTATTGCGGACGAGCTGGCCCTGAAATATCCTCCCCGCCCTCGCGTGTCATCCGTCTGAGCGTACCCACAGGACACACGCCATGAAGCACAGTCAAGCCCAGCGTGCGAGCCTTTTGCAGCACTTGATCCGACGATGAGCCCGGGGGGATCCACACGAGTTCTATCCCCAGAGCCACCGCCTGCTCCAACGCCCTTTCCGTATTTGCTGGCGCCAGCGCCGCAATGACCACTTCTGGCTTCTCTGGTAACTCTGCCAGGGAGCCATAGCACCGTCGCCCATCAATCGCCTGGTACCTGGGATTGACTGGGTAGACCTTGTAACCGGCCTGGAGAAGGGTGTGAAACAGCTCGTAGCTATACTTGAGAATGTCCTGCGAAGCCCCCATCAGAGCATAAACCTTTCTTGTCCTCAGGACCTCTTCTGGCGACATCGTTTCCTTCCCTTTCGCGTCCTATCCATTGGTTTCGCAGCATCGCTGGACAGACTGTGACGACCCGCGCAAAAACTCTGGCATCACCTCAGGGTCAATCGTTCTTGGCTCGACTCTCTCAGCCGCGCACGTGGCTGACAACTGCACCCCCCATGGCTGCAAGTTCCCGGAAAGAAGAACGGCAGCGTGCTATCGCAGCAAGCCTTGGACGACCACGTCTACGGCCTCGTTCTCGGTCAGCCCGCGTGCCATCAGCGTCTCCACCTGCTTCTTGTCCACGCTGCCTATGGCGGCCTCGTGGGTCAGCTTGGCCGTCTCGTCGACCACGCGGAGCATGGGCACGGCGCTGGCACGCACCTGTTTGCCCTGAATGATCTCCACGCAGTCGACGTGCCCCCGCGACAAGGGTGCGTTACCCACGATCTCGCCTACCACTTCGCTCTCTGCACGATCGCTGACCACGATGCGGCTCTTGGCCAGCCCGCGGGCACCTGCCCCGTCCAGATAGATCGATTCTTTCACGCGAATGCGGTCGGCCTGCTTCCCATAAACCTTGGCATAGAGCTCACAGAGGCCGTGGGTGCCAACCCGCACCTCATAGTCGATCTCCACCCGGCCGGCCCTCCCTTGGGTGAGTTTGAACTCGCTGCGAAATTCACCACCCTCCGCAACCTCGACGCGCATCACGGGCAGCACCTCGACGCCCCCCCGGTCACCGTGAAAGTGGGTTTCGTTGTAGGTCATCAAGGCCCCCTTGCCCACCCGGACGGTGCCTTGCATGAGGTGCCTGACCTTTACGGCGTTCGGAAAGGAGCAGTGCGCCACGAAGGTGGCCTTTGCCTGGTCTTCGATGGCGAATTCGCCCACGATCTCCTGCACACCCTCTTTGGGCAGCACCCCGAAACAGAGGTGCACAGGACGTTCGATCACGGTGCCCTGCTTGACCGTGATCCTGGCTCGGACGCCGGTGGGGGTTTCTTCGCCCTCAATGAGCAAGCCTGGTATCTCATTTTTGGCAAGAATCTTGTGCAGGCTGACCACCAGGCTGCCGACCTGGGCATCCCTCAGGGCATCGAGTTGCCCCCCGCTCTTGTCGTACGCCTCAGCGAGGAGCTCAAACTCCTGGCGGGGATCAATCATTGCGGTAGATCTCCTCTTCCGGCTGGTTCACGTGGGGACACTCGCGGCAGTGATTGCGGAAAAAGCGTGCCACCTCTTCCGGGAGGCCGGTCTTCAGGATGGTGCCTCCGCACAGAGACGAGGCCCTGTCCGCCATGCGCGCCACCTCCTCGTGGTGGGTGATGAGCAAAACCGATGCCCCGTGGCGCACAAAGGCCCGAATGTCATCCACGATGTAGTCGATGGACAGGGCGTCGATGCCGGAATCGGGCTCGTCCAGAATGACCAGTTTGGGCTGCATGGCCAATACCGAGGCCAGCTCAATGCGCTTGCGCTCGCCGCCGCTCAAGGTGTTGTCCACCATCCGCGACAGATACCGCTCAGGGTTCAAGCCGACCATGCGCACGCATTCTGCCGCGCCGAGTGCGCCATTGTTGGCCCGGCCACTGATGCGCAAGTATTCCGCCACGCTGAGGCCCTCAAAGCGGGCCGGCTCCTGCCATGCCAAGGTGATGCCTCGCTTCGCACGCTCCGCCACCGGCAGGTGGGTGATCTCCTCGCCTGCGAAGACGATCGTGCCGGACTGCGGCCGGTAGCCACTCAGTCCCATGATGGCGTAGGCCAAGGTAGACTTGCCCGTGCCGTTCATGCCGAGAATGCTGTGCACTTCTCCCCTCCTGATGTCGAGGGTCAAGTCACGCAAAATCGGCCGCCCGTCGAAGGCCAGGTTCAGCTGACGTATCTCGAGCAAGTTGCCCATGCCGAGAGCTCCCTTCATGCTCGCATAGGCCCTTTGGCCTGATAAACCGACGCCGGGCCGCGGGTGCCCAAAACGACTTGGCCACCAGCCGTGCGGCCCTTAGCAGCTCGTCTGTTACAGCTCCTCGAACTATATCCGAGTGGCGACCAGCCAGTTCTGTCTCCGCCCTGCCCATGACTTGAGCTGAACGCTGACGTGGCAAGAAGTCCCGGACAGACAAAGGGAACACACGGTGAGGGCAAGTCCGCGCTCACCGTGGTTCCCCGAGGCACTGCCGTAAAGGCCATCTACCGTCCCGCCTTCTCGGCGTAGGCCTCACGAAGCTCACGCAGCTTCTGCACCAGCTCCTCCTTGCTGGGAAAATGAAGGGCCCCAGAAGGGCAGTCCTTGGCACAGGCGTCGCATCCCACCACGCAGTTGTAGGGATTGACCACTTCCACGCAGTCCTCTTTTTGCGCAAAAACGCCGTTCGCGCAAAAGTCCACGCAGTTTCCGCATGCGGTACAAGCCTCCTGGTCAATCGTCGGATACCAGGGGATCTCCTGCCGCGGGATGTTCATGTAGGTTTGGCTCACTTCTCCTCCTCTTCCAATGCCTTGGCCAGCTCCGTCAGCGCCTGCTCAGTCGTCTTAAAGGAGATGCTGATCGGTTTCCAGTTGTCGTCCATGGGCACCCCGGCGCGCGCAAATCCGTCACGCAAGAGTTTCTTCTGCTTTTCTTCCTTGCAGGCGAGGGTGATGTACTTCACCCCAGGCTTGAGGAGGTCTTCAAGCAAGCTCTCGCCGTTCGCCTCGCAGATGCGGGGATAGAGCACCAGATAGTCCTGAGGCAGCTCCATGCGGATACGCTCACTCAGCTCGCCGAAGTTGATGTCCTTCATGCTCGGGCAGGCAAAGCTGCACGTACAGACCAAAACCGCCTTCTTCATAGCGTCTTCCTCTGTCTAAGGTTAGTTCCACACAAAAACAACAAGCCAATTGACAGAGTAAACCATGCATGCGCCCCGTCTGTTCCCCTGTCAAGGCACGGCCTCCACTTCTGTGGGCTGCTTCCCAAGCCTGCGGCTAGGCGCAGGCACGGCCTGCTCTTCGCTCTGCTCTGTCTGCGAAGCCTGGGGAGAGGCTTTTCAACCTCCCCAGCCCTACACCAGGGCACCGAACAGCATGCCCGTGATGGTTGCCATGACCACCACAAGGAGAACGAAGGCCGCCGTTTTCTTCGTGCCCATGATGCTGTGCATGACGAGCATGCTTGGCAACGAGAGCGCCGGCCCCGCCAGAAGCAGCGCTAATGCTGGCCCCTGGCCCATCCCGTTGCCAATCAGTCCCTGCAGGATGGGCACCTCGGTGAGCGTGGCAAAGTACATGAACGCTCCAACCACCGAGGCGAACAAGTTGGCACCCAGGGAGTTGCCGCCCACCAGCTGGCTCACCCATCGCGACGGGATCAGCCCCTCTCTTGACCAGGGCGGCCCAGCAGCCCCCCAGCAATGAGCACCCCGAAGAACAAGAGAGGCAGGATCTGCTTGGCATAGCCCCACGTGGAAGCGAACCATTCGCCGGCCTCACCATCGTCGCGGCTGGTCAGGATGGACAGCCCCACCACGCCGACGCCAAAAGGAACCGTCGGCGTGTGCGGCGCCGAAAAGGCGGCAGCCACCGTGGCGCCAGCTACCAACAGCAGTTTCCACCATCTGAGGTAAAACCACGTCACCAACACCACGGTCAGCGCGGCTGCAGCAAGTCCGGTCAAGAGCCACTTCACGCCGTAGATGCCCGCCCAAAAGCCAACGGCCTGCACCGGCTTGCCCCAGTTGGCGAACACCAGAATCGCCACCATCAAGGCGAAAAAGGGAGCTGTTTGCCACAGCGGGCGTTTGGCTGCTGGCGTTGGCAACAGCATCTGCGCCTCTTCTTTCGCCAGCTCCTCCTTGCGGAAGAAGAGATGCATCAGCAGGCCGATGACGATGCTGAACAGCACTGCGCCGACCGCTCTGGCGATCCCCAGTTGCAGGCCGAGAATGCGTGCCGTCAACTCGATGGCCAGGACGTTGATGGCCGGCCCCGAGTAGAGAAAAGTGGTTGCCGGACCCAGACCGGCGCCCATGCGATAGATCCCCGCAAATAAGGGTAGCACCGTGCAGGAGCACACCGCCAGGATGCTCCCCGACACCGAGGCGACACCGTAGGCCAGCACCCTGTTGGCCCGCGCCCCCAGGTAACGCATCACCGACTCCTTGCTCACGAACACGGCGATGGCACCGGCAATGAAGAAGGCAGGGACCAAGCAGAGGACGACGTGTTCCCGCGCGTACCACTTCACCAGGTGCAACGCTTCGCTAATGGCCCTATCGAAGCGGGGTGCCCCCACAGGCAGGTAAAAACAGACCAGGAAACCTGCGACAATAGGCACCGACGTGCGCCACTCTCTTTTCCAGTCCATTCCTCATTCTCCACAGTCCTACGGCAATGGCAGTCATGCATCTTACCCGCTCGCGCGACCCGGAGCTGCACTCTCCTCCCTGCGCCAGATCCACACAGCAGCAGCCAACATGAGCACGTCCTCGAGGACGCGGTACAGGCTCACCTTGCTGGCTTCGCTCCCCAAGCTGAAGCAGCCGCAATCGATATCCAAGCCCCGCGCCAGAGCCGAAATCAGGCCGGCCAAGAAGACCACCAACATCACCGCCACCAAGAACGCGCTCCCCCTTGTCCATCGCCCTATGATCAGGCCGATGCCACACAAGAGCTCCAGCCAGGGGAGAATCGCGGCAGTCAGAGCCACGGCAAGGTAGGGCAGTAAGCGGTAGTTGTCCACGTCGCGGACGAATTCCGCAGGATCGGCAATCTTGCCCACCGCCGCATATACGAAGATAATGCCCAGCACGATGCGCACTGCGAGATACGGAAGCCACCACTTCATTCTCGCCCTCCCTCTGCCAGGTCTCCGCGGGCCACTGGCCGCCCGGCCCCCATCCAGCCACGCAGGCCATCGCCATAGATGGCAATTGCTCTCAAGCCATGCGCCAGAAGTTCATCTGCCAGGCGTTCGGCCATGTCGCAGCGGGGGTCGTCGCAGTAAATCAGCGCCAGCTGCGCTTGGGCGAGCTTGGCGACCTGTGCAGAGTGTTGCCACACCTCGTCCGCTGGCAGGCTGACCGCGCCGGGGATGTGCGCCCTCGCGAAGCTCTCCGCAGCCCGGGCATCAAGCAACACCACGCCCGGTTTCGCGCGCAGCGTATCCAGCTGGCTCAGCGTTACATAGTACAACCGAGGCCCTGCGGCACTGCCTGGCTCGCCGCCGCCGAGAGCAATGTCCGACAGGACGGTCTCGCCCTCCGGGGCAGGCGTCTCAATGGGCGGCCGCGGACGGGTGCGCCTAATCGCCACCCCCTTTGGCCACAGGACATTCCACGCCAGGCCAACAACGACGGCGAGCACGACTAACAGAGCCGCCTGGACAAGCGTCTGCCGCGAGGGGAGAAGTCCGGCCATCGACTTCCTCTCTTCCATCTCCTGACCTTTTCCAAACCGAGCTGAGAGACAATGGGGTTGCCGGCTACTTGGCTTCAATCATCTTGGCCAAGCGAGCCAGCCGCCTCTTGACGATTTCGGCGGCCGTGTTCCGCAAGGCCCACACCTGCGGCTCTGCAATGCGGTAGTACGACCGCGTTCCCACGCGCTGCGGAGCAATGAGCCCCTCCTGGGCCATGACCTTGAGATGGCGGGAGAGGTTCGACTGCTCGATCCGCAGGGCAACCTGTAGCTCGCAGACGCATTTGGGGCCGTCCCGCAGAAGGTCAAGTATCATCAGGCGGTTCGGATGTGCCAGCGAGCTGAGCAGGCGCCCTGCCATCTCGTACATTGGCTCCATGGCTTGGTCCTCGATTCATGCATTCATGCATTTTTGAGCATAACTATATGAACAACGCCTCGCCCCGTCAAGCACTTTTTTGGCGCAAGGCAATTTTTTTTCGGACTCCGCATCGAGTCCTGCTCTCCGAGTCGTTGCCACGTTGCAGTGGCTTTTCGCTTGATTTTTCCGCAAAATCTCTTAAATTACAGCATGAAGTTCCGGTCGTGCCGTTCGTGCTCACTCAGGGCAAGCAATCGAGGACGGAATGGGAGTCTATGAACTCATTGTGCGCCGGCGCACCATTCGGCGCTTCGAACCAGAGCCGGTGCCCTTCTCAGCACTCGAGAGGATCGTGGACGCCGCCCGCTTGGCTCCGAGCGGAGCCAACCTCCAGCCTTGTGAGTTTGTGGTTGTGGATGACCCCCAGCTTGTGGAGTTGTTGTTTTCGTGTACCAAATGGGCAGGCTACCTGCCGCCTGAGCAGGGACCCCCTCCCCCGGGGCAACGACCGACCGCATATGTGGTCGTACTTCTCAATCGCGAACGCCGGCAGCAAGGCGGCGAACACGATGCGGGTGCCGCCATCATGAGCATGATTTTGACTGCCTTAGAGCTTGGCATAGGTGCCTGTTGGATCGGGTCAGTTGACCGCCCGAGGGTACGCGAAGCACTGGCCGTTCCGGCGCACTGTGAGATCGACTCCGTGCTTGCCCTTGGTTATCCGGCAGAAACTCCGCAGGTTGAGCTGCTCCAAGACTCGGTCAAGTACTGGCGCGACGAGAACGGAGTCTTGCACGTGCCCAAGCGGGCACTGCAGGAGGTCATGCACCACAACAGGTACTGAACGGAGCACTGTCTCGGCAGCCAGAGGAGCTGCTCGCTTGACCTGGCTGGACCCGGAGCAATGCGGGCAAGAAATCACGGGCTGTGGACAGGGAGGTGGTGAAGCGAGCTGGCTGCGGGTGGTTTCTACCCTTTGAGAGGACAAGCGCGAATCTGACCGCAGACCTCAGAGCCACATCGTGCGCAGCAGTTCATGCCGGCTCGCCCGCCGGCATGAAAAGGACATTGGCTTGACCCATGTTGCACGGGCACTTCCGCCAGCGAGGCAACGCATTGGCTAAGGAGAACCAAAGGTGGTCGCGCGAGATCGTATCGTAGCCTATCTCGACCAGCTTCTTGAGCCAGCCTCCTACGAGGACTCTTGCCCTCAGGGTCTGCAGGTCGAGGGCACACCCCACGTCAACAAGATCGTCACCGGGGTGTCCGCCTCGCTTGAGCTATTCCGCCAGGCTGAAGCCAAGCAGGCCGACATGGTCATCGTCCACCATGGACTTTTCTGGGACCAAGACAGCAGAACCGTGAGAGGATTTCTGAAGAAGCGCCTGGCGGTGTTACTGGCGAACGACATCTCGCTGGTCGCCTACCATCTGCCCTTGGACGGTCATCCAGGCTTTGGCAACAACGCGCTGGCCGCGCGCGCCTTAGGCCTCATGTGCTTGGAGCGTTTCGCCACGGTCGGCCACTGGGGGAGGTACTCCGAACCGCTGGATGTGCGGGTGCTTTTCAACAAGGTCAAGATCTTGTACGAAAGCAATCCGCTGATCTTCGACTACGGGCCACCCAGTGTCGAGGCCGTGGGCATAGTCTCTGGCGGCGGCGCACGGCATCTGCGGGAGGCGATCGACTTGGACTTGCACTGCTTCATCACTGGCGAGCCGGTGGAGGCCGCCATGCACTTGGCCAAAGAGAGCCGCATTCACTTTGTGGCAGCCGGCCACTATGCCACCGAGCGATTGGGGATCAAAGTGCTCGGTGAGCAAATCGCCCAAGAATTTGGCGTGGAGGTGGAGTTCGTCGACTTGCCCAATCCGGTGTGAGCGATGCTGGAAAAAACCGCACCGGCGAGAAGGTCCTCAAACCGGTTGTCGTTCCCTGTTTCTCTGCAGAGAGACAGGCGTTGACAACGTATCAGCGCGGCAGCATAGCTTGCCGGCGGCAGAAGGCGCAAAGTCATGCAGTCGAACTTGGCCCAGGGGGAACCTGGAACATAGGGTCAGAGGCAAGGGAATAGCCACGCGGCGGAGCGTATGTTAGGAAAGCAGAAACCCCCTGTTGAGGTGAAGGCCTTCATTGAGACCATGAAGCGCTCCTTTGGGGGCATATTTGCGCCCCGCCGCGACATATTCATCGTCCACGCCCCGGCGCGATTGGAGCTCATGGGGGGATTGACTACCGCCTTTGGCGCAGTAGTGCTGCAAACCACCCTCTCAGATGCCGTCGTGGTGGGGGTTCAACGCCGCTTGGATCGGAGAGTCCTGGTGCGCAGCTTGGGGGTAGAGGAGTTCGGCCTCTCCTCGACGGTGGAATGGGACTTGGACCGGGTATTGAGTGTGCCGGAGAAGAGCCGGCCGGGTTCGGTTCGCGCCCTGTTTGCCAAAGAGCGTCGCGGCGAATGGGTCGCAGCCATCGCGGCCATCTTCTATGAGCTTGTCTCCAGCCGGGTGCTGGGGAGTTTCGATGCCGGGGTGAACGTCGGCATCCAGAGTTCCATCCCCATGGGCGCGGCGCTCGGCTCTTCCTCGGCGCTGATCTGTGCTGCTGCCTTGGGCATTATGCGCCTCTTTCATATCGACATGCCCACGGCAGAGGTCCCCGCGCTGTGTCATCGCGTGGAGACGCGCCTGTTGGGCATGGACGCCAGCATCGCCGACCACCTCACCGTGTGCCTTTGCAGCAGCCACGAGGTGCTGGCTATCCGCTGCCAGCCCGGGGAGATCATCAAGCGAGTGTCTATCCCGAAAGAGGTTCGCTTTGTGGGACTCAATACCATGGTGGGAAGCTCGGCTGAGAACGAACACTATGCGCGAGCCCAGGTTGCGGCTTGCATGGGCACCAAAATCATTCTTGATCACGCCCGCAAAGCCAAGCAGTTACCTCAGGCATTTGACGGCTACCTTTGCAACATACCCGTGACCGATTTCGCCTCGTACCGACGCCTGCTGCCGGCCAAGGTCACCGGCAAGCGGTTCCGCGCCACCCACGGCAGGCTGCCCGACGCTCGTCTGGCAGTAAGTCCCTCAGCAACATACCGCGTGCGCAGTTGCACCGGGCACCTGTTGATGGAGCATCGCCGCGCCGAGCAAATGTTGGCCCTGCTGAGCGACACTGGTGGCGAGTTGGACGAGCGCATGGTACGCGTGGGCAGGTTGATGTTGGACTCGCACGAAAGCTCACGCCGGGACTGCAACCTGTCCAGCCGGGAAGCTGACTTGTTGGTGAGCATGGTCAAAGAGCGGGGGCCGGTGCAAGGCCTGTACGGGGCCAGAGCAACGGGACGCCGGGCAGGGGGAACCGTGGCCGTGGCCGCGGCGGCCAACACCGAAGACGTGCTTCAGAACGTCCTGGCCCAATACCACGACGCCACCGGCGTGCAGGGACGGCTCCACACTGGGTCGGCACCGGGTACCCTGCTGGGGACCGTGACCACAGCGCAATTCTCATGAGCATAGACTGCCGCAAAAGAGACAGCAAGGTGCTCCCCGAGTTGGAGATGCGGAGAGTGGCCAAGAGCCCCCAGCCGCGCCTGATGAACTCGCACACGGCGACTGCTCTGGTGCGGACGCGCCGCGAGCGCACATCGGCTCGTGCCGCTGCCTTGCCGTGCGCGTCAACCTCAGCCACCACCGGTGAAAAGAGACGCAGGTACGTGCACAATCCACTCGCAGAGTCCCGAATATGACTTCACCCTCCTTCTTCCGGGTTGGTTTCTTTACCATCTTCACCTTGCTCAGCGTCATGCGCCTCTACTACCGTGCGAGGGCGGGACTGCTCAGAGAGCCGCCCCCTCTGCGAGCGGAGGGGAATCTGGTACCGGTCGTGCGAGTCCTTTTCGGCGTGCCGCTGCTTCTGGCGACGCTGTGCTACTGCCTCGCCCCGCAGAGGCTATCCTGGATGACCGTTCCGCTGCCGGCGACCGCACGCCTGGCAGGGCTGGCGCTGGGCCTCGGGGCTCTGTTGGCCCTCTGGTCGGTGCACCACGCCTTGGGAAATAACTTCACCACCTCCGTCGTGCCCAAGGCGCATCACACCCTGGTGCAGACAGGCCCGTACCGCTGGGTCAGGCACCCCATGTATTCGTCATACCTGCTGCTCTTCGTGGCAGCTTTCCTGGTCTCGGAAAATGCGGGGATTGGGCTGATGGGGACGGCCATCATCCTTTCGTTGATGACCCTGCGCCTGAGGAAAGAAGAGGCTTTGCTCATCGAGCGCTTCGGAGAGAAGTACCGCAGCTACATGAAGACGACCCGCAAGTTCTTTCCTGCCATCAATCCGCGCTCGTACCTGCGACGGGCGGCAGTGCCCCCCGACGAAGCAGTGCGCGGGGAGGAAACCTTCGCCCGGGAAGCGCATCTGGTGCTCAATGGTGGCCCACAGGGTGAGGATGCGTGAGGCAACGCACATGGCGGTCAGCGGCGCCTCAGGATTGATCGGCAGGGCTCTCTATGCGGACTCAGCCAACACTGTACAGCGCCTCGGGGCAGATCGCCAGCCAGGTGCTTCCTGGCGGCAGTTGGGTGAGCCCGCTGTGCGCGCGGGGGCTGAGCCGCACCTTCCTGTGGGGCCAGATCTTCGCCTTGTCGCGACGCCTCATGGGAGGGTTGCCGGGAGCCAAGGAACACGGCGAGGGGTGACGTGCTAAGGAGCGGCGACATTAGATCTCCCCTGCGCACGGTCCTCGGCCGCCCCGGAGGCCGCGCGGTGGTGCTCGGTCGGCAAGAACCGGTGGTAATCATCGGCGAGAAGATCAACCCCACGGGCAAGCAGCAGTTTGCAGAGGAGCTGCGCCGCGGCGACCTGTCCAGCGTGCGCCGTTGGGCTGCAGAGCAGACGGCTGCCGGGGCCGGGGTCATCGACATCAACGTCGGCACAGACGGGGTCAACGAAGTGGAGCTGCTGCCCGCTGCCGTGCAGGCGGCAATGGAGTGCACTGACCTCCCGCTGTCGCTGGACAGCGGCAATGTTAAGGCCGTGGAGGCAGCGCTGGCGGTCTGCACTGGCAAGGTAATCGTCAACTCCACCACCGGCGAGAGGCAGGCCTTGGAGACCATCCTTCCTCTGGCTATGCGCCATGGCGCTGCGGTGATTGGCCTGTGCTATGACGAGGAGGGGATTAGCTCCGAACCGCGCCGCCGGCTGCAGGTCGCCGAAAAGATCGTCGACCGGGCCGTAGCCTTTGGCATCCCGCTGGCCGATGTTATCCTCGACCCGCTTGCTCTGCCCGTGAGCACCGACACGCGAGCTGCCGCAGTCACGCTGGAGACGGCGCGGTTGATCCGGGAGCATTTGGGCACCAATCTGACCTTAGGAGTGAGCAACACCTCCTTCGGCCTGCCGGATCGCGCTGCGCTCAACTTGAGCATGCTGGTCATGGCCATTGCCATGGGCGTCAACTGCCCCATCGTCGACCCAACGCGACCCGAGGTCATCAAGGCGGTGCTGGCATGCGACCTGCTGGCGGGCCGCGACGAGATGGCTGCCCGCTGGCTACAGCATTTTCGCAGCAGGGCCGGGGACGCAACTGATCGCAAGCGGCCGCAGAACGGCTGTTAGGGAACGCCAGCGCGGCAAAGGACCGCGCTGCGAGGAGAGATCAAACGCGCGGGGCGCGCAATCGGGGCGAGAGGAAGCAAGTTGCCTGCGGGCGAACGTTGTGCAGAAAGGGCGTTAACAACGGCACCAAGAGCAAGGGAAACAAAGATACGCTATTTGGACGGGCAGCGCCTGAAGCGGGCGATCGTCGCCGGCTCTCATTTTGTGATTCGCGCGCAGCGGGAACTGGACGTGATCAACGTCTTCCCGGTGGCCGATGCCGACACCGGCACGAACATGGCCACCACGATGTCGTCGGTCGCTGAGGCTGTGGCGCAGTGCGACGGACGTTCCATCGCCGATGTCGGCAAGGTAGCTGCTGAGTCAGCCCTCAATGGGGCGCGAGGAAACTCCGGGGCGATTCTCGCTCAGTTCTTTGAGGGCCTGCGCCAAGAGTTGCGCGGCAAGTGGCGGGTATCCACCCGCGCCTTCGGCAGAGCAGTGTTGCGCGCGGCCGAGCGTGCACGCCAGGCCATCGCCAATCCGCGAGAGGGCACCATCATCACGGTGATGCGCGACTGGGCTGCTCATTTCCATCGTCACGCAGAGCGCAAGAGTGACTTTGCCGAGCTCCTCCGCGACTCGTTGGGCGAGGCACGCCGCTCCCTGGCCGAGACACCTCGCAAGCTTGACGTGCTGGCACGCGCAGGCGTGGTCGACGCGGGAGCGCAAGGTTTTGTACACCTTCTGGAGGGGATTGTCGACTTTATCGAGACCGGTCGCATTCGCGGCGCAGCATTGCGACGCCGCATCGCGCACCGCTTCCGCCCGCCGCGCACAGAATCACCAGAAGAGTCAAAGTATCGGTTTTGCACGGAGTGTCTGCTGTCGGAATCCCGCGCTGGGCGCCGCCGCCTGGCCTCGCTGCTGGGCCCACTGGGCGACTCGCTCATCGTTGCCGGTCGGAGCGCCAAAATGCGCATCCACCTGCACACCGATGACCCGCAAGCCGCATTGCAACTCCTGGCGAGGTACGGCCAGGTTTCCGCAGTCAAGATTGACGACATGCGCGCACAACGCATCCCGAAGGCGCAACCAAAGCGCAAGGGCATTGCGGTGGTTACGGACAGTTCCTGCGATTTGCCCGACGAGTTCATGAAGCAACACAATATTCTGGTGGTGCCGCTCACCGTGCACTTCGGCGCCCAGTCTTACCTGGACAAGGTGGAACTGCAGCCGGATGCTTTCTATAAGAAACTCCTCACCGAGGCCGTCCATCCAACTACCTCGCAGCCGGCACCGGGAGACATTCTGCCCATCTATCGCCAAGCCTTAGCGAAGCATCAGTCCGTGGTGGCAATCCACCTTGCCGGGGCCTTGAGCGGTACCCTGCAGGCCGCAAGGATTGCTGCGCAGCGGTGCCCAAGGAAGAGGCTGCATGTGGTGGACGGGAAAAGCGCTTCCATCGCCTTAGGCCTGGTTGTTGAGCAGGCGGTGGAGGCCATCCGACGGGGGCTTGACGTAGATGAGGTTGTGGAGCGCGTGCAGCGGGCTGCGGACAATGTGCGCATCTTCTTAGCTGTGCCGACGCTGCGCTACTTGCTGCGCAGTGGCCGGGTCAGTTGGCTGAAGGCCGGCATCGGCACCCTTCTCGGCATCAAACCGGTCATCAGCCTTGACGAACAGGGCCAGGCGGTGGAGGTGGCAAAGACCTTTGGGGGGAAGATGGCTCTGGAGAAGATTCTCAAGCTGGTGCTCCGCCATGCCCGACGATTTGCCGCGCCCCGCTTTGCCGTGGCGCACTCGCACGCTCCGGAGCTTGGGAACTGGCTGGCTGCACGCCTCGAGGCGGCCACCGGCCAGCAAGGGATCTGGGTCGTCGATGCCGCCCCGGTGCTCGGCGCGCATGTAGGACCTGGAGCCGCGGCAGTCGCCGTGCTGGGTATGGAAGGTCCCTGAGGCCAACCGCTCGCACGTTAGGAGAGGCCAAGGCGATGTTGAACCTACCCATCGTGATGGTGCTGAGCTACTTGGCGGGATCCGTCCCGACCAGCATCATCGTCAGCAGACTCTTTCGGGGCATCGACATTCGCGATTATGGCAGTGGCAACGCCGGCGCCACAAATGTGCTGCGCGTGTTGGGCTGGCGACTTGCCCTGCTGGTGATGATAGTCGACGTGGGCAAGGGATTTGTCGCAGCGCGATTCATCGCCCCGCTGGCTTTCGCAGCCATTCCCGGTCACCCTGCTCTTGTGCAAATCTTGGCCGGGACCAGCGCAGTGGTGGGCCACATCTACACCGTGTTCGCGGGGTTCCGCGGCGGCAAAGGGGTCGGCACCGGTGCCGGCGTAATGCTTGCGCTCTATCCTTTGGCTACCCTCATCTGCGCAGTGGTGTTTTTCGCGGTGGCCTTCGCCACTCGCTATGTCTCCTTGGCCTCGCTCACCGCAGTGACCCTCCTCCCCGCATTGCTCGTCCTCTTCAGGGCAGCGTTTCATTGGCCCGCGGATCCGTACTTGTTGGTGTTCGCGGCGCTCGTCGCGGCGCTCATCGTTTTTGCCCATCGGAGTAACATCCGCAGGCTCCTGGCCGGCACCGAGAACCGCTTCGGGAGCAAGCGACAAGATGCTCAGACTGCAGCGCGCGAATAGGCAGAGCCGCCTTGCTGTGCCACGTGGAAAGACAATGCCAATAGCCAGCGAAGAACCAGCGAAGCCAACGTGCGGGTCAGCGCAGGTCCGGGCGACCTTGGACATAGCCGCTCGGGCTGCGCGAGCGGCGAAGCAGTCTGACACCGGCGGCGCGCTGAGGTCGTAACGGGAGGCCGAAGCCAGACGTGCAAGTCACCTTTCTCGGCACCGGCGCCTCTTTACCCATGCCCAAGCGCGCGCTTCCGGCGGTGGCCCTCTCCCACAATGGGATCATCACTCTCTTCGACTGCGGTGAGGGCACGCAGTTTCAGCTGCAGCGCGCCGGCTTGTCGCCCCACAAGATCGCCTGCATCTGCATTTCCCACCTGCACGGTGACCACTTTTTCGGTCTGCCCGGGCTTCTGGCCTCGCAGACGCTGATGTCTCGTGTGGCGCCCCTGCAACTGGTGGGGCCGCAGGGCCTGAGCGAGTACCTGCGCACGACTCAGCGACTAACCGGCACCCGGCCGTCGTTTGACCTGCACATCACGGAGGTGACGCCGCAGCAGGATTATCTGGCGCTGCGCCTGGCGAAAGCAACGCTGGAGGTGCGGGCTTTGGAGCACACCACGTTCTGCCTCGGCTTCTGTTTCGTGGAAAATGACCTGCCGGGGAAATTCGATGCGGAGATGGCGACGCGGTTGGGCATCCCCGAGGGACCAGAGCGAGCCGCATTGGTACGGGGCGAGCCGGTCGTCCTTTCCAATGGCAGGCTCGTCAAACCCGAGGCCGTGGTTGGGCCACCTCGTCGGGGGCGCAGGGTTGCCTACTGTGTGGATACTAGGCCGTGCGCTTCCGCCGCCTTGCTGGCGAAGCGGGCTGACCTCCTCATCCACGACGGCACTTTTGCCCAAGACGAGGACGATCGTGCTCGTGAGACCGGCCACTCCACGGCGCAGCAGGCGGCGGAAATTGCGGCACAAGCCGGCGCGCGTCGCCTCTTTCTCACCCATATCAGCGCGCGCTATGTGGACGATGGTTCGCCGCTGCTCAGTGAGAGTCGGGCGCTATTCGCGCAAACCGAGGTCGCCTCAGACCTGATGAGCGTAACTGTTTCATTGCGGGAACGAGATTAGGCGTATGCCCTCTTCTTCCCAACAGCGCGCGCGCTTGATCTGGGCCCTGGTGCTCGTCGGCCTGCTGGCGGTGTCTTTGGCCTCCATCCTCATCAAGCTCTGCGCTGCGCCGCCGTTGGCAATCGCTGCCTACCGCTTGACCATTGCGGCTTTCGTGTTCGTGGCCGCCACGCTGGTGAAGGGCTGGTCGCCTCTCCGCCCCTTCTCGCCGCCGCAGCTCCGCATAGCAATTGCCTCCGGTGCCTTCCTCTGCCTGCATTTCGCCACCTGGATCACCTCACTGCGCTACACTTCGGTTGCCAGTTCTGTGGTCTTGGTGCAAACGGCGCCGATATTCGTCGCCTTGGGTTCGCGCCTCCTTCTCCGCGAGAGTGTGCCGCCTCTTCTCTGGCTGGGCATCGGTTTGGCCATGCTCGGGGGCATTATCATCGCCGGCCAGGATTGGGGCTTAGGGGTGGACACTCTGCGAGGGGACCTTCTGGCCTTAGCCGGAGCGGTGGGGGCAGCAGGCTACTGGCTGGCGGGAAGGCGGCTGCGGGCGACGATCGGCATCTTGCACTACGCCGCGGTCGTGTACAGCACGGCCGCTATCCTGCTCACGGCGCTCGCCCTGCTCAGCGGCGCACGCCTCTGGCCATATCCGACCAGTACCTTGCTCCTCCTTCTGCTGATCGGCCTGGTACCCCAGGTGATCGGCCACACCAGCTTCAACTATGGTCTGCGTTTCCTGCCGGCCTCGGTGGTGTCTGTGCTGGTCCTGGGCGAACCGGTGGGGGCCACGGTACTGGCCTACTTCATCCTCGCCGAGACCGTTTCCGCTACCAAGGCACTTGGCGGTATGGTGATCTTGGCAGGTGTCTACCTCACTGCCCGCGCCGGAACGGCGCGTGCCGCCCCTGGGTCCGGCACGGGAGAAAGCGGTTGAAATTCTGCTTGCCGCGTGGTATATTTCGTCGGCAAGCATAGAAGACATCACTGTCCGGCAGGTGGTCATGCACAGCTTTCAGGTGATCGTTCGCGGGGACGAGGCCGGCCTCCCTTTCGCCGAGGCGCGGCAACTGTTGGGGCGCGAAGTCGACTTCTTTGTGGCACTTTCCGATGCAGAGCTGTTGCGAAGGCTCGACGGCGACCACCCATGCCTCCTCATCGCGCACCCGCAGGCGATTGCCGCACAGGAGGTGACTGCGGCGGTGCGTAAAGGCTGGCAGGGGGAGCACCTCCTCTTGGCGGTCCTGGGAGATGGCGTGTCGGCCAGCCTCGACCCGAGCCTTGTCTTTGACGTGTTGGAGCCGAACGCTTCGCCGCTGCGCCTGGTGCGCTTGGTGCAAAACGCCCAGTCCCACCTGCAGCTTCGCCGCGAGCTCCGCACCCTCGCCTCCCAGTTGGAAGAACAGGCGCAAGACCTCCACGAGCTGAACCAGATAGGCATTGCTCTCTCCTCGGAACGCGACTTGGACGTGCTTCTGGAGATGATTCTGCGCAAGAGCAGAGAGATCACCTGGGCAGACGCAGGCAGCCTTTACCTCGTGGAGCAGATCCCCGGTGCGCCCGTTGGTGAGCGCAACCCCTTTGCCAACAAGCAGCTCCGCTTCAAGCTCTCCCATAACGACTCGTTGCAGATCAGCTACAACGAGTTCGTCATGCCCATCGAAAAGCGGAGCATTGCCGGCTATGTGGCCCTCACCGGGGAGCCGTTGAACATCGAGGATGCCTACGCCCTGCCAGAGGATGCCGAGTTCAGCCACAACCGCAGCTTCGACCTGAGCACCGGCTACCGCACCAAGTCCATCCTCGGCATCCCCATGCGCACGCACAAGGGGGAAGTGATTGGCGTGCTGCAGCTCATCAACCGCAAGCGGCATTGGGAAGCCAAGCTGACCGGTCCAGAGGCCATCGAGCAGGAGATCCTGCCCTTCGACGACAAGTGCGTGCACTTGGCGTCGTCCTTAGCCAGCCAGGCAGCAGTGGCCATCGAGAACACACGCCTGTACCAAGAGATAAGGGAGCTGTTCGAAGGCTTCGTGCGCGCCTCTGTGCTGGCCATTGAACAGCGAGATCCCACCACCTACGGCCACTCGGAGCGGGTAGCAACCCTGTCGGTGGGCATCGCTGAGGTGGTCGACCGCGTCGAGACTGGGCCGTACCGCGCCGTGCACTTTACCCGCGACCAGATCCAGCAGATCAAGTACGCGGGCTTGCTGCACGACTTTGGCAAGATTGGCGTGCGCGAGCACGTGCTGGTGAAGGCGAAAAAGCTTTACCCCGCGCAGCTGGAAATCATCAAAGGGAGGTTTCGCTACCTCAGGCGGGCTTTGCAGCAGCGCTACACGGCCGAAAAGGTGAAGTACTTCCTGACCACCTCGCGCGAAGAAGCCTTGCGGGCGTGCGCCTACCTCGACGAAGAGTTCGCGCGCCGGCTGCGCGAGCTGGACGATTACCTGGAGTTCATCATCCGGGCAAACGAACCGACGGTGCTGCAGCAAGGTGGTCTGGACAAGCTTCTTGCGATTGCGCAGCTCTGGTACGAAGATGACGGCGAACGCATCCGCTACCTGGACGAGGAGGAGGTCAAGTTGCTCTCCATCGCCAAGGGGAGTTTGAGCGACGAGGAGCGCGCCGAAATCGAGTCCCACGTCACTCATACCTACAACTTCTTGAGCAAGATCCCTTGGACCTCGGAGCTGAAGCCGGTGCCCGAGATCGCCTACGCGCATCATGAGAAGTTGGACGGCAGCGGCTACCCGCGCCGTCTTTCCGCCCCGGAGATCCCCGTGCAGTCCAGGATGATGGCCATCGCCGATATCTACGACGCCCTTACCGCGTGGGATCGCCCCTACAAGAAGGCGGTGCCGCCCGAAAAGGCTCTGGACATCCTTACCGCCGAGGTGCGGGCTGGCCTCCTCGATGCTGAACTCTTCCGCCTGTTCGTGGAGGCAGAGGTCTATCGTCAAGTGGCAAGACCGCAGTCGACCCCATGAGAAACGGGGACAACGACCGGGGGCATGGGACGTGGCAAACAAGGAGAGATGGCGTGCAAAGATGGCTACTGCTGGCGCTGATCGCAATGCCGGCCGCCTGGCCGGGGCAGCTCTTCCCTGCCACCGGCAAGCCGAGTGACCTCCCCGATCTCGATGTCACCTTCATCAGCCGCACCCCCCGCTATCCGCGGCTGGTCGTCTCCTACCATGAGCGCGCGGATGGCCTGGTAGGTGACGTGCGACCCTACCTGACGGCAGAGGAGCAAACAAAGAAGCGCTGGCCGGCTCCAGGCGACACCGTCACCTTTATCGCTCACGTGCGAAACCACGGCGAGGCCCCGGCTCCCGGCTTTGGCTCTCTGTGGACGATCGACGGGCGGATTGTTGCGGCCCCGCAAGGGGAGCCGCTCCTTCCTGAGCAGGAAGCGGTCTTTAAGCTGGTCTGGCGCTGGCAAGAAGGCCCTCACACCGTCTCGTTCCAGGTGGACCCGCAAGATGTGATCCCTGAAATCAGCCAGCGCAACAACCAACTCACCGAGCGCACCGATGCGCTCTCTTTCCATTTCCATGTGGAGCGCGCGCTCTACGACTATTTTCGCACCGTCAAGAACTCATGGGGAACCTACTCGTGGGAGGACTGGGCCCAGAGCCAGATAGCACTGATGAACGACCTGTTTCGCGCCGCAGTCTATCCCACTACTCCCCACGGCGTGGAAGAGCGCGTGCGCCTGGACATGATTACCATCCACCCGGACGGAGAATTGGACCCGGAGGGCACGCATGCCCCGGAGGACCTGGAGTGGGACGGGCGTTGGGGCTTCAAGGCGACCTACCTGACCGACCAGTTCTACGAGAAGAACCCTTGGGCAATTGCCCACGAGTGGTCACTGATTCACGAGCTCGGGCACCAGCTCGGGCGCATCGACCTCTATTGCCTGGACGTCACGGCCGAACAGAATCTGGTCAACCATGAGGCCTATCGGTCGAAATACCGGCTCTGCCTCATGCACACAGGCATCTACCTGCCCCAAGATGAAGTGCACTTCTTCTGCGAGCACACCGCTGCCTCCCTGAATCGCGACAAAGGGGTGCGCCGCGGCCACTTCGGCGAGTACCTGCTCGATCTGCCGGCAGAGAACGAACTCCTGGTGCTGGATGCTGATTATCGCCCACTGCCCAACGCGCTGGTGAGCGTATTTCGGGCCGAACCACTGGGCTACACCGAAAAGCGCATCGCACCCAAGCCCGCCCTCGCCGGCCGGACCGACGGGCTGGGCCTCTTTCCCCTGGGCGCGAATCCGTTTGGTGAAATCAACAACTGGGGCACAAACGGGGTGCTGCTCGTGAAGGTCGAAAAAGGCAAGCAGGCCTGCTATCGCTGGCTGGAGATCTGCGACTTTAACCTGGAGTACTGGCGTGGCAATCACGACAAGGCGACGTATGCAGTCTTCACTGACTTGCGCTAAGCCAGGGCCTCAGAGGCTCCTCCGGCCAGGAAGGAGGTGCTGGGCAAGGGGCGCGTGGGCAGTGTTCTTGCCCCTTTTCTTGGTCGCCTCCCACGCATGGGCACAGGAGCTCAGCGCTCTGAAACGGGCCATCGGCGAGCGCGGCGCGCAATGGCGCGCGGCAAGCAATTGGGTGAGCGAGCTTTCCTTTGCAGAGCAGCAGGCGCTATGCGGCACCTCGCTCGCGCCGCCCGATCCAACCATCGCCACCCTTCTGGTACTGCAACGCCCAGCGCAGCTTCCGCCAGTGTTCGACTGGCGCACCAACAACGGCAACTGGGTCAGTGGGGTGCGCGATCAGGGGGCATGCGGTAGTTGCTGGGACTTTTCGGCGGTTGCGCAAATCGAGTCCTGGTGGATGATCCATACCCAGACGCTCACACCGCCCGTGGACCTCTCCGAGCAGTTCGTCCTCTCCTGCGCCGGGATCGGCTCCTGTTCCGGAGGGGACATTGGTGCAGTGCTCGAGTTCGCCCGCACCACCGGAATCCCGCCGGAGAAATGTATGCCCTACAAAGCAGATGACAAAGTCCCCTGTGCCGAGGCCTGCAAAGACTGGCGCTCCCAGGCAGTGAAGATCCCTGGCTGGGGGTACATCACCTTTGAGGAAGCTCTCATCGCAAACATCAAGGCGGCAGTCTACCGCCATCCCGTCTCGGCCCACTTCACGGTGTACGAAGACTTTACCGCGTACGCAGGCGGCGTGTATGAACACGTGTCGGGCAAAGAGCTCGGTGGTCACGGCATCTTGATTGTCGGGTGGAACGACTATGAACAGAGCTGGATTTGCAAGAACAGCTGGGGACCCTCTTGGGGAGACAAAGGGTATTTCTGCATCAAGCGGGGCAATTGCGGGATGGGCCGTTACATGCCTTTCATCTGGGATGCGCTCACCGGTGGCGCTTTGGCCATCGCACCTGCACGCCTGGAGCTTTCGCTCTACCCGGGAGATTCCACTACCGCTACCGTAACGCTGAGCAACCTCGGCGCCACTCCCCTTGAGTACTCAGCCATCGACTATCAGTTGCCGGTCATGTTCCACCCCAGCCCCTTTCTGGCGTACGATTCGTCGAGCTGGTGGTGTGGCGACCCGGCCATCAAGGGGTACGAGAATCACTGGCTGCAGTATTTGGAGACGCCGCCCCTCAACTTGTCGCGCACCTCGGCACCCCGCCTGCGCTGGATGGGGATGTGGGCGGTGGAGGACCCCGGCGGCGCCGAAGCCCCTTGGGACGGCTGGGATGGATGCAACGTGTGGGTCTCCATCGACAACGGCCGCACCTTCCGCGTGGCCGAGCCTGTCTCGCCCCCCTATGACCGTCGTAGCCTGTGGAGCTTTGGCAATGCCGAACAGGGCTGGAACATGGGCGTGGGTATCCCAGGCTGGACCGGCAAGAGCGGCGGCTGGCGGCCCGTGGAATTTGACCTCGCAGCCTACAAGGCAGACAGCGTGGTGATTCGCTTCGCTTTTGCCTCCGACATGGGCCTCTGCACGCTGGACGACTCCACGCTGGTAGGCTTTTTCGTGGACGAAATCCTAGTCAGCGACGGGCAGCGTACCATGTTCGTCGACCACGGCGAGGACATCGAGACGATGCGCCGCGTGGGCTTTGGCGTGCGCAGCGCCGGATGGCTCAGCCTTGCGCGTCCGGCGGGCGTCATTGCACCCAGCAGCTCGGTCGATCTGGGCGTCAAAGTATCGGCAGCCACGCTTGCTCCTGGCGACTATCCCGGTCTTCTCACCATCACCACCAACGACACGACCATGCCCGTGGCTGAGGTACCTTTGTCCCTCACCGTGCGCCGCCGGCCGGAGCCGGTCGTCGTCGAGGACTGGCACTTGGCCCAGAACTACCCCAATCCCTTCAATGCCGCAACCACCATTGAGTACGCTGTCCCGCAAGCCGGGGAGGTGAGCCTCACTCTCATCAATGCCACGGGCCAGGCGGTGCGCACCTTGGCAAGCGGATGGCACGATGTCGGCTACTACCGCATCGTCTGGGATGCACGCGATGACTGGGGCAAGTCATTAGGAAGCGGCGTCTACCTCTATCGGCTGCAAATAGGGCACCGACAGGTGCGCTGTCGCAAACTGGTGCTCCTCCGCTAGCGAGGGGAGAGGGCCACTTTCCGCGGCGCTCTCGCCCCCGGGGAACGCTCCCGTTTTTACACCCAGCTAATAGCCGAACACCCCGGCTCTGCCGCCGCGCGCCTCCAACTTGAGGTCACGGAGCTGCGGTGCTTTGACCTGGATGCACAGATAGAAGCGCTTGGCAATCCCCGAGGGGACCCAGTCAAACTTGGCCTCCCAGCAATGCAGGTCGCGGTAAAAGACCCAGCGATGGCTGGCCACTTGCTTCTCCTTCAGGTCAAAATGCGCGCTATACTCGACGCGCCAGTTCTTGGTGAGCTGGATCTGCAGTCCACGCACGTCCAGGTAGTAGCGCTCTCGGGGGTGCGCAGGGTCGCTGCGCCGCTCCTTGTCGTAGCCGAATGACAGGCTTACCGACCACGGGATGTCTAAGCCTTGGAAGGTGCTCAACCCCTCGAAACGGTTGCCTCCCGTGCGCAACTCCTCGTCGAACACACCCCGGGGAGGCACTTCCTCTTGGCCTTCCTCGGGGGCAGCGATTGGCTGGGGTGGCGCAGCCTTCTTTCTGCCACTTCCCTGCAGCCGTAGCGAGGCATTGAAGCGTATGCCAGTGAGCCAGGCAAGCTTGCCGCGCAACAGCCCTCCCGCGTCGAACAAGTAGTCGTTCACTGTCCTGCGCAGCGCATAGTCGTAGCGATAAAAGCTGTGCGTGGCACTGGCCGAAATGCTCAGGTTGCGCAGAGGATTGGCGGTGAGGGTGCTGTACAAGTCGGAGAGCTTGTATTCCTTCGCCTTGAAGTTGAAACCGGTGCTTAGATCGATGGTGAACAGATCGAACTTGCGCTCCTTTTCGCCTTCCCCGGTCTTCATCTGAAAAACGTTGTTGACACGAAGGGAAAGGCGTTGCTGCCCACCCATCGGGGTGCCACCAAAGCGATCCCGCTTGTACATACGGCCGCTCGTGTCAACCACCGCTTCGTAGTATCCCCATTTGCCCTGGGAAAAGTCCGGCTGGTAGGAAAAAGAGAGCGTCGGAGTCACCACGTGCCGCACGGCTTTGACTCCGAACACATTTGGTGCAAACAGACCGTAGAGTTTGGTGTGCGCGGAGAGGGCATAGCTGAACAAGTGCCGGGCAGCAAACCTTGGCACCTCCCGCGAGCCGATGGCATTTGTGGAATCCACGAGGAAGTAGTCCATGGTGCGGTCGAACCAGTCCTCGTTGATGTTCAGGGACTGACTGAGCCCTAACCAGCCGAAGAGCTTGCGCGGGTTGTTCATCGACAGGCCCACCTGGTGGGCAAGACGTCTGGTCGTCGTCTTCGGTTCCCCCTGCTCAGACTTGCGCGTCACCGTCGTGTTCAGCAGGTTCGACGAGTAGGAATAGTAAATGGCCTGATACCAGCGCAGCTCCTCGCTGGCCGGACGAGTTGCCCCCCGTCGTTCTCGCCGGGTAGCCGCAGGGGGGAAGAACTGGCCTTGCCCCACGTAGAGGCTCGCTTGCGGCAAGCTCAGCGTCGTCTCGTCGGTCTGCAGATCGCGGACGTGAGAAGCATTGACCGTGAGGCCGATCTTGCCATTCTTCCAGGTCTTGCTGAGCGTAGCGTTGGAGCGCAGTTGGCGGGTGAGACGCGCATCGAGATTGGTACTCAGGTCGCGGTAGAAAGACCCGTCGCTCACAAAGTAGCCTGCCGCGGAAATCCGCAGCGTGGGGTCAAACTCCTGCGAATGGTGTACCTGCAAGTCCCAACGCCGCTGGTGCACGCCGTAGGTAAAATCCTTGCGGGTGATGGAACCGTTCACCGAACCCCGCATCACGTAGCGCAGCGCATAGTTGATACCCGCTTGGAAAAAGAAGCCGCTTCGCTCGAAATAGTCCACCGTGCCCAGCGCGTCGAAGTGATCGTTCGGCGCCCAGTAGTAGCCAAAGCCGCGCAGGTAGTTCCCTTCGCGCGCGCTGTATCCGTAGCGCGGCATAAGAAACCCCGACTGCCGCCCTCGACGGTGGGGAAAGACCGCAAAGGGGAAACCGAGCACCGGAATGCGGCCCAGGTACATGACCAGGCCCTGGGTCACCACCTTGTCGTCCGGTATCATCTTCATGCGGCGGCAGTAGAAATGGTAGTGCGGGTCTTGCTCCAGGTTGCAGGTAGTAAACTCCCCATGCGAGATGTTGTAGACGCTCCCTCCCACCCGCTTGATCTGCCGGCCGCCATAAAAGCCGCCCTCAAACTCCGTGCGCCCGCGCACGACGATGCCCTTGTCTGTGACCGTGTTGTACACCATCTTGACCCCGGTCATGGTCTCGCCATCGCTCACCAGCGTGGGCAACCCTCGCCAGCGCACGACGCGCACCGAATCGCCCGGGTTCTCGGAAGGCACAAGAAGCGTGTCCGCCACCCCTTCGGCAGTGAGCAAGTTCTTGTCCCAGTCAACGGTAATTTTCTCCGCGCGCAGGGTCATGTTTCGGTACTTGACCACTGCGTCACCCACGAGGTAGGTGATCCTTCCTTCCACGAGGTTGTCGACGACGAGCGCCTCGTAGTGGATGGTCGTGTCAAGGTCGGCGCGGGCACGGGGGGCCACGGTCGTGTCCTGCGGTGAAGCCGGGGAGCCCGGAAGGGCGAACAACCCATGAGCACACAGGCTGCACAGAGTCAGCGCGATGAGCCAGCGGAAGCGCGACACATCCCGTGTGGGCGCGAGCGTGGACATCGGCACCTACTCGCTCCTGGGCCGCCTGCGCCCCGGCCATAGCTGTTCAAGGCGCTCCCTGATGCGCTTCTCCACGCCATTGTCGGTGGGCTTGTAATAGACCCGCGGCCCCAGCTCTTTGGGGAAATAGTCCTGCTCCACAAAGCCGCCATGGTCGTGAGGGTATCGGTAGCCAGCCGCATAGCCAAACTGGCGCATCAACTGGGTCGGTGCATTGCGCAGGTGCAAGGGCACGGCCCCCGGCTGTTCCTGGCGCACATCGGCGGTGGCCGCCTCGATGGCTAAGTAAGAGGCATTGCTCTTGGGCGCAGATGCCAGATAGGTGGTGGCCTGGGCAAGCACGATGCGCGCCTCGGGCATACCGATGGCGTCCACTGCCTGGAACGCTGCGGTGGCAACCATCAAGGCGTGGGGGTCGGCGTTGCCGATGTCCTCGGAAGCCAAGATAATCAGCCGGCGAGCGATGAACAGGGGATCTTCCCCCCCTTCCAACATGCGGGCCAGCCAGTAGAGCGCCGCATCTGGATCCGAGCCCCGCACACTCTTGATGAAGGCCGAGATGGTGTCATAGTGATAATCGCCCTTCTTGTCGTAAAGCGGCGTGCGCCGCTGCATCGCCTCCTCGATCAGCGCGCGAGTGATGGTGACTTCCTCCCCTGGCGGAGCAAGTCGCACCGCCAGCTCTACGGCGTTGAGGGCCACGCGCGCATCGCCGGCAGAAAGCTGCAACAAAAGCTGCCGAGCCCCCTCGGCGAAAATGATCCGCAGTTTGGCAAGTTCCTGGTCTCGTTGCAGAGCCCCGTCGATGACCCGCGCCAGCTCCTCTTCGCTCAGTGGCTCCATCTTGTAGACCCGACAGCGGGAGAGAAGGGGCGAAATGACCTCAAAGCTGGGGTTCTCTGTAGTTGCCCCGATGAGCAAAATGGTGCCGTCCTCCACGGCGTGCAACAGGGCATCCTGCTGCGCTTTGTTGAAACGGTGGATTTCGTCGATAAAGAGGATGGTGCGCCTGCCACTCTTCCGCCGCGCCTGGCGGGCCTTGTCGATGACGGCGCGCACCTCCGCAACCCCGGAGGCCACCGCGCTCAATGAGTAGAAGGTACAGTGCGTCTCGTGGGCAATGATGCGCGCTAACGTGGTCTTGCCCACCCCAGGAGGGCCCCAAAAGATCATAGACATCAGCTCATCGCGCTCGATTGCCCGGCGGAGGACCTTGCCCTCACCCACGAGATGAGATTGCCCCACGAACTCCTGGAGAGTCCTCGGCCTGACGCGATCCGCAAGCGGCGCACCAGGCTGGACAGCTTCTGCCTCGGGCTCGAGTTCGAAAAGGCTCATGGCGAATACCTATGGCTCCTTCTTCCCCTCCACGCTTCCTGCCAATGGAATTTAGCCAAAACCCGGGTGATAATCAAGCATGAAAAAAGGCGCTCGCAAGACGCCAGCGCCGCCCTCGGTACTGCACATGCGCCCTCGATTCCAGCCCGTGCGCTCCCTTCGTCAAGGCCGCCTGCCTGCCCCACCAGTGCTCCGGCCGCCGTGCCCCCCAGCCCAACTCACAATGAGGCCGATCAGGATGGACAGGAACACGTAGCAGACCACCGTCTGGGACATGACCAGTACCTTTGCTCCCGCGGTGAGTGGCACGATGTCGCCATAACCCACCGTGGTCGCGGTGACCACGCTCAAGTACAGAAAGTCCAGGAGCGGGTCAATGGTGCTCTCCATCTTGAAGAGGCGATGCGGGATGTGGGGATCCAGGATGGTGTAGAGAAGCGTGTAGCTAAGCACCGTCATGACGTAGAGGAACACGAACTGCACCAACGTGCTCTCGCGGGAAACCATCTCCCGCCGCCACACGGCACGCAGATTGAGGGCGAACTCGTACACGTTGAGCGCCACCGCCACCGCCAGTAGAGTGAGGATAATCCAGTACAGATGGCGATGGCAGATGATGTGATACGCAACTGCCCCTGCAGCAAAGAGGACGGGCAAGGCGAGCAGCGCCCGCATGAGTCGCCTGCGGCCCCCGCGGACCAACGAGCGCACCAGAATGGCACATCCCAACGTGACCGTCACCACGAGGCCTGCTTTCAGGTAGCTGCTCCCGGTCTTTCCGATATGGGCGAAAGCCCCAAGCAGGTAGCAAATGACAAAGATGACGATGGCCACTGCCGCAGCGGCGCGCAGTCCACGTGCCCAGAGGGCAAAGGTGTCGTGCCAGTGTCGCCTTCGTGTGCGCTTGCCTCTCATGCTTTCGTGCTAAGTGCGTACAAGTTACGCAACGGGCAACGCCTCACACCTCGGGTTGCCGAACAGGTGCCTCACTTCTTCAGATTCGGGGCCACATGGCCGCGGAAAATGTGCCGGAAATCGTGCAAGGTTATGAACGCCTCGCGGTCGATGCTCTCCACAATCTTGATCACCTGCCTGGTCTGCTTGCGACGCACGGTAGTGTAGACAAGCTCCACCGGCCCCTTCATTCCTTCCCCCGGCACGACCGTCACACCGAATCCCGCATGCCGCAGGGCAGAGGCGATCTCTCGGGCATGTCTCTGGGAGATGACCCGGATGTGTGACCACCCCAAGGCGAGCTTGTGCTCGATGGTGATGCCGAGAAGGGTGCCACAGGCAAAACCCCCAGAATAAGCGATGACGCTCACCACATTGTGCATGCCGGCGATGGCCTTGGAAATGGCCACCAGGAAGATGGTCACCTCCACAAAGCCAATAAGCGACCCGATGACCCGCCGCCCCTGGATGATGAAGATCATGCGGATGGTGCCCAGGCTCACATCGATGACGCGCAACACGAAAAGCATCGCCGCGTTGAGAAAAAGATTCATCTCCATCCTCTCTCAGATGACCGTGCCCTGAACCTGCGTAAGGAACGAATCGACCTCCGCCACAGTTGGCAACGAAGGCTGCGCCCCCAGCTTTTGCACCGCCAAAGCTGCGGCAGCGTTGGCATAACGGACGGCCTGCCGAAGCTGCAGGCCGCGCACGAAAGCCACCGCGAAAGCGCCATTGAACGCATCGCCCGCAGCGGTCGTATCCGCCGCTTTCACCGGAAAGCCTGGTACAAGGTAGGCCTCACTCCCCTCAGAGACAAACGCTCCCTCGGCACCGAGGGTGATGACCACAGTGCCCACGCCCTCTCTGTGCAGGAGTTCGGCGACCTCGCGCCTTGCCCGCGCATCCTTGGGCCTAACGCCAGTGAGGAGCTCTGCTTCGCTCTCATTAGGCGTGATGACGGCCACCGCGCGCAGCAGCTCAGTCGGTAAAGGTCTGCCCGGTGCAGAATTGAGAATGACCGGCACGCCACACTCGGCGGCCAGGCCAACCGCATGGCGCACGGTCTCCAAGGGCGTCTCCAGTTGCACCAAGAGGGCTCCGGCGCCCCGTATCACCCCAGCGGCTGCCTGCACATCCTCTGGGGTCAAGTGCTCATTGGCCCCGAGGGCCACAACGATACGGTTCTGCCCCTGCTCCTCTACCACAATGAGCGCCACGCCTGAGGGGTATCGAGGGTCAACGCTCACAAAGTCGCAGTGCACGCCTTCGGCCTGCAACCCGGCGACCGCCTGCCGCCCAAAAGCGTCGTCTCCCACCTTTGCCACGAACCAGACCTCGCCACCCAGGCGGGCTGCAGCAACTGCCTGGTTGGCGCCTTTGCCGCCTGCAGCCGTGAAAAACTCGTCGCCGAGCACGGTCTCGCCGGGTGCAGGCGCTCTCTGACAGCGAACCACGAGGTCCGTATTCGAGCTACCGACCACGACGATTCTCTGTGGGTGCCGGTTAGCCATCCGAACTCTCTTCTGAACAAGCTGGTGCGGAGAGCCATTGCACCCGTACGCCATCGGTAGCGTTGCAGACGAGGATGCCCGGCTCTTGTCCAAAGCGCCGGACATAGTCGGCGCCCACTTTCTCTTTGAACTCCTCCAGCGCATCCCGCCGCACCAAATTGACGGTGCAGCCACCAAAGCCCGCCCCTGTGAGGCGCGCCCCAAGCGTGCCCTGCACCCTCAATGCACTCTCCACCAGCGTATCCAGCTCCGGGCAGCTCACCTCGTACAGGTCGCGCAGGCTGGCGTGCGATGCCTGCATCAGCCTGCCCAAGTGGGCGAGGTCATCTCTTTCCAAGGCGCTCACCGCCTCCAGCACGCGGGCATTCTCGGCCACCACATGCCCGCAGCGGCGTCGTACCACTGGCGGGAGGCGGTCGGCAAGAGAGATGAACTGTTCAAGGCCAACATCGCGCAAGGCACTGATGCCCGGCAGCCACTGGCGCAACAGTCGCACCCCCTCTTCGCACTGTGCGCGCCGCTCGTTGTAAGCAGAGCCTGCCAAACCGCGCTTTTTCTTGGTGTCGCAGATAACCAGCGCCACCTGGTCCAGCGCCAGGGGAACCAGGCGGTGTTCCAACGAGCGGCAGTCTAAGAAAAGGGCGTGCGCCTGGCGGCCCAGCCGGCAGACGAACATGTCCATGATGCCACACTTGGTACCGGCGAACTGGTGCTCGGCCTGCTGCACTAATTTGATGAGCTCCAACTCGTCCATGGCAAAAGGGAAAAGCGCCTGCACCAGCGAGGCCGTGCCGACCTCCAGGGCAGCGGACGAGCTCAGTCCGGAAGCCCGCGGCAGCGTGGCGGCGATGAGCACATCGAAACCCTCGATTTCCACACCGCGCCGTTGCAGAAGCTCGATGACACCCCTCAGGTAGACCGTCCAGTGCCCGTGCCGCTCCGCTGGGCTCTCTTGGACCGGAAAAGTGGCGAGGTCGTTGAACTCGGTGGCGTAAGCGCGCACGATGCGTCCTGGCCGCCGCCGCGCAAGGAGGCAGATATGGCGGTCAATGGCCGCCGGCAGGACAAAGCCCTCGTTGTAGTCGGTGTGTTCTCCGATGAGGTTGACGCGCCCGGCAGATCGCACCAACACTTCTGGCTGGTCACCGAAAAGCGAGCTGAACTTTTGGCTCAACGCGTCGAGTGGGCACAGAGTCGTCAAGGATCTCTCCAGTCGGCTCCTGTTCGGTTGCAGGTCACATGCCTGCTCGAGCGCTCGTTGCACTACACACAGCTATGCCGTCAAAGAAACCGAACGCCCTTGGCGCACCGAACCTTCGGGTTAGGGTCAGAATCGGCGCAGATTGCCCAGCTGGGTGGCTCGCCGGGGCGCAGGCGTTGCCCGTCTTCGCCAAGGATCAAGAGCGGCAGAACCTGTTCCACCGGGCTTGATGATCTCCGTCTGCTCCGCGCCATGCGCCGCCTGGCGATAAGGAAAACGGGCGAGAGACCGTGCCGCACACAAGGCTTTCTCGCCCGTCTAAGTGAGCGTCCCCTAGGGGAGTCGAACCCCTGTTGCAGGATCGAAAATCCTGAGTCCTAACCACTAGACGAAGGGGACGTGCCGTCGCAACGGAGGTGGACAGGCGCCTTTGCTGGTGGTGCCAGCGCTGCGCGCCAGAGCAGTGGGGTGAGCGACGGGACTCGAACCCGCGACCACCAGGGCCACAGCCTAGTGCTCTATCCAGCTGAGCTACGCTCACCATCGTGCGGCCTCGTTTTTGAGGCGGGAAAATATATGAAATTTCCCACAGCAAAACAAGGGGAAAACCGGTGTCCCGTGGAGGCTGAGAGGAGACGTGCCGCCCCGGCAATGCATAAAGGCATTGCACTCCGGCCCAGCCTCTACGGCAAAAGCCGAGCACCAAGAGCGTCCGCCGCAGGCGCCGTGCGGTGCCCAAGGACACCGCAGTCCAGAATCCAGCCGGGCGGTAAGCGCGCAAAAACAGATTGCCTCTTTTACTCTTTGTGTGTAAATTTCCAGCCAAACAGGTGCACAGCCGACCAGGAGTAGGGTTCGACATGACTTCGCAGCCAGGAAGAGTGGAAGCCCCCAGCACGGCCTCGTGGAGGCTCAGCCCCCTTGCGGAGGTCGACCGCACCCAGACGCGGATCGGCCTCATCCTGTTCTTCGGCTTTCTTCTGCTGGCAGCACTTCTGGCCTACGCCCGCTGGATCGAGCCCTCTCGCCTGCAGGTCACTCACCTCTTTCTGTCCAGCGAAAAGCTGCCGCCGGGCTCAGAGGCAGTCACCATCGTGCTGCTTTCTGACCTTCACATGCGCGCTCTTACCGACTTCCACCGCAGAGTTGCAGAGGAGGCAAATAGCTTTGCACCGGACCTCATCGTCATCACCGGCGACCTCATAGGCTCCTCGCACTGGTTAGCCGAGGAACGGTCGGCTCAGCTGCAGCCCGCCTTGGCCGCGGTGCGCGAATTCATCGCCATGCTGTGCGCAAGGCATGGCGTCTTCATCGTGCGGGGCAACAATGAGCTGGTGGTGCAAAAAGAACTCAACAACACCGCTTTGGATGCACTGCGCGTCACTGGTGCCACGGTGCTCTGCAACCAGCACCAGCGCGTCGATCTCGGGGGGAGTTCGCTCTACTTGCTTGGCGCGGACTTTTTCTCCCTCCACCCTGCCCTCTATGCCGACTTTACCACTGCCAAGAGCGGGGGAAGATGTTTCCTCCAGGCAGGGTCCTCTATGGACAATGCCTATTCCCACTTTGTGGGGCCTGGCAGCGCATCTTGGCAAGACTATGAGTACACCTGCGCCATGAGCTACTCAGGCTCCGGAGAAGCCGGCATGGGGGTCACCGTCTACTCCGGGTTCGGCAGTGGCGAGGACCGCTTTTACCGCCTGCGTTGGCGCCAAGGGCTGTCCGGTTTCCGCCTGGACGCCCACGGTTCGCCTGTGCCCCCCGTGGAACTGGCGCTCTCCGCCCAGGCGGACTGCTGGTACCGGTTTCGCATCAGGGCCCAGTCGGACAGCGATCGTACGACGGTCAACGCCAAGGTGTGGGAAGAAGGCAGTCTTGAGCCAGCGAGTTGGCAACTCACACTTGTTGACACTTCTGGGGCGCGCCATACTCGCGGCACAGTGGGGCTCTGGAGTCATGGCCAAGGCACCCGCCGCTTCGCCGACCTGTGCGTGGTGAGCATTTCTCGCGACACGGTTTTGCTGAGCGAACCGTTCTGCGGCAAAAGTCCAGATCCGGAGGGCTGGTTGGATTTTGCGCTGGAACGGGAGGGGATACGTGTAGCAGCAAGCGGCATCCCAGACGGGGCCTTCCGCCTGCTCTTGGCCCACTCGCCGGACATGGTACGTCCGGCAGAAGACCTGGGCATCGACCTCGTCCTGGCCGGCCATACTCATGGCGGACAGATTCGCCTGCCGGGAATCGGCGCTCTGTTCAGCCAGACGAATCTCGGCAGGCACTACGCATCAGGAATGTTTTCCTTTGGCCACACCAAGCTGTACGTGAACCGGGGAATAGGGAACGCTCTTGTCCCCTTCCGTCTGTTTTGCCGGCCGGAGCTCACGGTCATTCACCTCCTGCCGGCGCAGCACGATTGAGACTCGGGATGGGAAGAACCACCATCGAGGAGGGAAGCAATGGCATACCTGCTCGGCATTGACGTCGGGACCACCGGAACGAAGACCCTGCTCATTCAGGAGGACGGGAAGGTGGTGGCCTCGGCAACCGAAGAATACCCGTTGCATACGCCCCGTCCCAACTGGTCTGAACAGGACCCAGAAGACTGGTGGCGGGCCGTGTGTGCAAGCATAGGGGCCGTCTTGGCCAAGGTGCCAGGTGCGGCCGCGCAGATTGCCGGCATCGGCCTTTCCGGGCAGATGCATGGTGCCGTTTTCCTTGACGAGGACCACCAGGTCATTCGCCCGGCTATCCTGTGGAACGACCAGCGCACCGGGGAGGAGTGTGCCGAGATTACCTCACGGGTGGGCGCGGCGCGCCTCATGGAGTTGGCCTGCAACCCTGCGCTCACCGGCTTCACCGCCCCCAAGATCCTCTGGCTGCGCAAAAACGAGCCGCAGCACTACGAACGGGTGCGCACCATCCTGCTGCCCAAGGACTATGTGCGGTTCCGCCTCACCGGCACCTTTGCCACCGAGGTTTCGGATGCTTCGGGGACCCTCCTCTTTGACGTCAAGAACCGTACGTGGTGCAAAGAACTGCTGGAGATACTGGACATCCCCCGCGAGTTCCTGCCGGAGTGTGCCGAGTCGCCGGTGGCGACGGCCAAGGTGAGCCGCATTGCCGCGGAGCAAACCGGCCTGCGCGAAGGGACGCCGGTAGTGGGTGGAGGTGGCGACCAGGCCGCGGGAGCAGTCGGCACCGGCGTGGTGAGCAAGGGCATCCTCTCATCTACTCTCGGCACTTCCGGGGTGGTATTTGCCTTCGCCGACAAGCCGGAAATGGACCCACAAGGGCGATTGCACACCTTCTGCCACGCTGTTCCCGGCAAGTGGCACATGATGGGGGTTATGCTTTCCGCTGGCGGCTCCCTGCGCTGGTTCCGGGATGCCCTCTGCCAGGAGGAAGTAGCCCGGGCTCGCGAACAGGGCGTTGAGGTGTATGAGCTGCTCACTGCGGCCGCGGCGTCGGTGCCGCCAGGGGCAGAGGGGCTGGTCTTTCTCCCCTACTTGGCGGGAGAGCGGACACCGTACCCCGATCCTAACGCGCGGGGGGTGTTCATCGGCTTGAGCCTGCGACACAGCAAAGCGCACCTGGTACGAGCGGTGCTGGAGGGGGTCACCTTTGGCATGCGCGACTCGTTGGAGATCATGCGCGAGCAGCACATCGAGGCCCAGCAGATCCGCGCATCTGGCGGCGGCGGGAGGAGCGCCCTGTGGCGTCAGATCCAAGCCGATGTGTTCGGCGCGCCCGTGACCAGCATCAACGTGGAGGAGGGGCCCGCGTTCGGCGTGGCGCTCCTGGCGGGTGTGGGAACGGGCCTGTACGCATCCGTCCCCGAGGCATGCCAGGCCACCATTCGCGTCGTCAGCGCGACCAAGCCCAGAGCCGAAGTCGCTACGCTGTACGAGCGGTACTATCGACTCTATCGCAGCCTCTACCCGCTGCTGCGTAACACCTTTACGGAGGTGGCCGGATTGGTGAACGCATAGTGGGAACGGCCGTCTGCGGCCATCCCCGGCGACACTGCGCCCGGCATCTTGGCAAAGCAGGAAGGAGCGTGGGGACCTGCGCGTGGTGAGATAGTTGCCCAAGACACCGCTCTGCGCGCATTGCACTGTTTGCCTCGCTCCACGCAGCTCCCTTTTCCCTGGTTGCCGAAGTCGGCTACAGGGGTCCGATCCCGCAGGCTCCTCTGGGCGATGCTCCGGCATTCTCGGGCCCGCAGTGGCACTGGCCATGGGGAAAGTGGATCCTGGCTCAAGACTGAAGGCGGAGACAAATCTCGGTCACAAGAAAGAACCTGAACAGGCTCTGAAGGCAGGAGCCCTTGTGGGGGTCAGGGCATGCGGGACGAGGGCAGAAGAGGGGGGCCACAACGTGCATCTCCCGAGCGCCCGTTGCCGGCAGTAGGAAGGCGGGCTCCGAAAGACAACGAGGACTGCATGGACCAACAGAAGAAGAGTCGCCTCTCAGGCTTTTCGCGCACGTTTTGGGTGTCGATCGTCTTCGAGTTCTTTGAGAGAGGGGCCTACTACGGGATGATGAGCTTTCTCTCGGTTTACCTGACAGGACAGCTCCATTTTGCCAAAGAGAGCGTGGGCCTCATCAAGGGAACCATCCAGCCGCTGCTCTACTTCCTTCCCATCCTCAGCGGCGCGGTAGCCGATCGCTTCGGATACAGGCGCACGCTGCTCGTCTCCTTCAGCCTCTTGGGAGCGGGCTACTTTCTGACCAGCCAGGTAACCTCCTACACTGCGGTCTTTGCCTCCCTCGTGGTCATGGGCTTGGGCGCTGGCGTGTTCAAGCCGATTATCTCCGGCACCATCGCCCGGACCACAGACGAGAGCACCAGCTCGTTGGGATTCGGCATCTACTACTGGTCCATTAACTTGGGGGCGTTCTTGTTCCCCCTCATCCTGGTGCCGTACCTCAAGAATAGCTTTGGCCCGCGCACGGTCATTTTGGCCTCGGCGCTGGCCACCGGCTCGATGCTCATTCCCACGCTCTTGGCCTACCGCGACCCCGCGCGACCCAAGTCGACCACCAATCTCCTCACCACGCTTGCCAACGCCTTCGAAATCGTCTTCAGCCCGTTCGTGCTGTTGTTCTACCTCCTGCGGCAAAGGGGGGCTGCGGGCGCCGTGGGATTGGCCATCGGTTCGCTCATAGTCCTCGGCGGGATAGCTCTCTTCGTCACCGCAGGGAGCGTTTTCCTGCTCTTCGTGGCAGTCCTCTTGGTGGTTAGCTTGGCCATTCTGGCTGTGCGGTGGCGAGGCCGCCGCTCCCGGCTTGTTCCTGCGGGCATCGCGGCTGTTGGCGTCCTGTTTTGGCTCCTGCCCGGCCTGTCCCTATTCACCAGGATCGTGGTGAGCGTCATCTACGCCACGGTCTTTTCGCTGCTCACCATCGAGTACCAGGACATGGCGCGAGCCAGGGCCAACGCGCGCTTCCTGCTGATGATCCTCATCTACTCGGGATTTTGGATCCTCTACTTCCAGATGTTCGACTCGGTGCTCTGGTACGTGAACGACTATGTGAATGCCGCGCCCCTGAACAGGGTTGTCAATGCCGCCCTCCACGCAGTCGGCCTGCGCATCAACTGGTTCTTCGACGTCGAACATGTGACGGTCATCAACGCCGGCACCATCATCGCACTGCAACTCATTGTCTCGGCCATCGTCAGGAAGACTCGTGCGCTGCCCACGATGGTGGCCGGCATACTGTTCGGCACCGTAGGGATGGCTATCCTGGCCATTTCGCCGAGCATTTGGGTCTTTATCGTGGGCATTATCATCTTCTCCATTGGCGAGATGACCGCCCACCCGAAGTTCTTTTCCTACGTAGGCATGACTGCCCCAAAAGACCGCGTGGCCACGTATATGGGCTACATCTTCCTCTATGGGGTAATCGGCAGCAGCGTGGGCGCCATCTTGGGAGCGCACCTCTATGTGCACTTTGTCGACACCTTGCATCAGCCGCGCACGCTGTGGCTCCTGTTCAGCGGCATCGGCGTGCTGACGATACTAGGATTAGTGGCCTATGACCGGTTTCTCGTCGGCAAGACAGATGTGGAAAAGCGCTGAGGTGGCGGCTGCTGCTGACAGTGCCTCTTGGGTTGCTGCGCCGGTGGCATTGGCCCCAACTGAAGGACTTTGCCAAGTGGACATGGCGGCCCAGGGTGGACTTCCGGCAAATCGTTGGCAAGGACGCGCCGAGGTAGGTGTGGATGCCGGGCAAGGGAGCCGGTGCTCTTTCCGGCTCTCCGGCCCTTTGCTGGGAGCTGCCAGCAACAGCCGGCCGGCGTTTTTGGGCCCCGCGTGCGTGATGAGTGAGTAAGGCCATGGATTATGGCAAGCTGATTTCTCTCTTCGCGCTTTCTCTGGCGGTAACAACACTCTGCTGCTGTCCTCGCCAGGCGCACGTGGACAGGGAGGCCACGTCTCCACCTCGCTTTGATGCAGTGGTAGCCGCAGATGGCAGCGGGGATTTCACCTCCATCCAGGAGGCCATCATGGCGGCGCCGCACTCGACCACGCCCAAGAACCGGTGGGTGGTCCTTGTCAAGGCCGGCACCTACCGCGAGTTAGTATACGTGCAGCGCGAACGGGGCTGCATCCGGCTGGTGGGGGCGGCTCCGGAGTCGACGGTCATCACCTACGACCTGCACGCGAAGGTGGTCGGGCTCGACGGCAAGCCGATCGGCACGTTTCGCACCCCGACGGTGGTGGTGGATGGCGACGACTTTGTGGCCGAGAACATCACGTTCGAGAATGCAGCCGGCCCGGTGGCCCAGGCCGTGGCCCTTCGCGTGGATGGGGACAGAGTAGTATTCAGGAACTGCCGCTTCCTCGGTTGGCAGGACACTATCTTGCTCAACCGAAGGCGCGTCTACTTCCGCGACTGCTACGTCGCTGGACACGTTGACTTTGTCTTCGGCGGGGGAACCGCCTTGTTCGACCATTGCCACATTCACTGTCGCGGCAATGGCTACATAACCGCAGCCTCCACCCCGGCTGCTCAGCCCTTTGGCTTTGTCTTCTCTCACTGCACCATCAGCGGCGAGCCTGGCGTGCAGACCTATCTCGGCCGACCATGGCGAGCGCACGCAGCTGTGGCGTTCCTGAACACGAGCATGTCCGAGGTGGTGAGACCCGAAGGCTGGCATAACTGGGGCAAGCCAGAGTGCGAGAGTACAGTGCGCTTCGCCGAGTGGCAAAGCAGCGGCCCCGGCGCGCACCCCCGGCAACGAGTGTCGTGGGCACGTCAACTCAGCGACGCAGAGGCCAAGGCCTTCACTCTGGAAAATGTCCTGGCTGGAGGGGACGGCTGGAATCCCGCCGCTCTCAGCGGGGAGGTACGCTGAGGGAAGGGACTGGGCCGAACCACCCGATGCAAAACCAACCCTCGATGAGAGCCCAAAACCCACGGCGCTCACAGAACCAGAAGCGTTGTGGGGAATCGCGCTCGACGTGGTAACCCGCTCGTGGGTAGTGAGCAGGCCTTTGGTGCCTTGGCGAAGATGTGCGGTGCGCTGGCCGGAGAGCGGCCCGGAGTCGCCCGAGGACTGGAAAGTTGTCACTTTTCCCAATATCCCTGATCCTAACCATAAGGAGGTCAGCAGACATGATGAGCATCCGTCCCCGTGCTCCGCTGCTTCTGGCTGCACTTCTCACCTGTGCGCTCGCCGGCCTCGCCGTTCGTGTCGAGGCGGCGCAGGTGGATACGGTGGCTATCTTCAGTCCTGCCATGGCGAAAGCGGCGCAAGCGGTGGTCGTTCTCCCGGAACGCTATCTCACGAGCCAGGAGAAATTCCCTGTGGTCTATCTCCTCCATGGGTGGAGCGGCTCCTATCGCGACTGGCCGACCAAGGCTGACCTGAAGCCGTTGGCCGACCGCTACCAGTTCATTCTGGTCTGCCCGGACGGGGGCTACGCCAGCTGGTATCTCGACAGCCCCTTGCGCAAGGACTCGCAATACGAGACCTACATTGCCAAGGAGGTCGTCGACCATGTGGACGCGCACTACCGCACGATCGCCGATTCCACCGGCAGGTTCCTCTGCGGCCTGAGCATGGGTGGTCATGGGGCCTTCACTCTTTTGGCAAAGTACCCCGAGCGTTTCGCAGGAGCGGGATGCTTGAGCGGCGCCATGACCCTCACTCCTGCGGCCCGCCGCGCTGGCCTCGCCGATGTGTTGGGCGAATACGAGCAGGCACCACGCCTGTGGGAGGAAAACTCCGCCCTGTTCCTCTGCAGTCGCCTGGCCGGCCGGAACAAAGCCATCTTCCTGGAGTGCGGTATGGACGACTTCTTGTTGGATAGCAACCGTCAAATGCACAGCCGCATGATAGAGCTGAAGATCCCGCATGACTACACCGAGCGGCCGGGTGCCCACACGTGGGCGTACTGGAGCAACGCCCTTGAGTACCACCTGCTCTTCTTCAGCAAACACCTGCAGAGGTAGTGCGCGCCTTGGCGGGGCTCAGTGGGATTCGGAGCGAACGCGCGACACCAGCCCTACGGAGCGAGGTGACCCGGGCTGGTCTCGGGTCCGTCTTGTTGTCGGCCTGCTACACAGGCGACGTGCACGTACCCTTTCGGGCGGCTGTTGACCACGGAAGAACTGGAGGACTGGGGGGCGACGGGCTGCAGTGCAACCCACTGGCGGCAAACGGCCGGCCACTTACCGGGCCGGTGGGGGCTGCGGTCCAACTACTCCAACGGCATCAGCGGCGCAAAAGGGTGCTCTATTTGGCTTGGCGGCACAAGCTCGCCGTAACCAGCTGTCAGCGGGCCGAGGGCCTGTGGCATGAGGTGCCGGCCAAGCCAGACTCTGACCTTGAGGCCTCCTGTTTGGCGATGTTCGTCTACGCCGCAGCACGCCGCGCGAACCAAGCCTCCTGCCCCACTATGCGCTAATGCTCGGCGCGAGTCTGCTCGACGGGATTCGGCAAGACCGCGACATGGCGGGAGTTCGCGCAGGAACAGGTGTGGCTGAGTGCCTTGTGTACAACTCTCGCGGCCTCACGCCCCACAATGACGTGCACAGCATTGGCCCCGTACTCGCTGGTTAGGGTAGGGCTGCTTTGGTTGCCACAAGGGGGCCTCCTTAGCGGCGGTCATGCGCTCCTATCTCGCCCCTCTGCGTGCCGCATCTCCAGCTCCTCGGGCTATAGGGCCGGCCTGGGAGGTCATCGCAGTGTTCGGCGGCAAATGAACCCGCAGACCGGACGAAGGCGGCGCAAGGCAAGGGCAAAGAGCCAGGTCAGCGGGTTCAACAAGGATGCGCGCTGCCACAGTGGCCGTCTTCCCGTGCCGCAAGGTTGGCCGTACACCCGGAGCCAGGATAACATCGCGCCGCTAGTGCGAGAAATGGCGCAGCGACCCCCGTGCTCGCCCTCCCATGCCTGCACCCTTGCAGGCTACACCCCTGGCACCGAAGCATGAAAGTGACTCCATCAGGCCATATAGATCGGGGCACCCGGGCACTCGTCGACCCAGACCATCTCAAGGCTGATGCACCCGCACCTATGGCAACCGGCCAAACAGAAACACTCCCCCATGTAGCTGACGCAGGCACACCCTCCGGTTCGACACCCCCACTTGTGCATTGAAGTCCCTTCACAGAACTTCACGCCTGTCCATACACCGCCGCCGTGACCCCAACTCATTCTGGGGGTGGGCAGTAGCAGGCCGACCAGGATGGACAGAGCCACCACAATGGGCAGCACAACCCGTGCAGTTGAACGGCGAATCATGGCGTTTGTCCTCCTTCCGCTTGCGGGATTGGTTAGCCCTTGGTCTCAAGTCCCTCACAAGAACAAATGGCCAATTGGGCGAGGCCTGGGGAGACGAGGTAAACCTGGTCATTGGAAGCAGCCACTCCATAGTAGTCCGCAAGCTGCGCGTCGAGTTCCGTCGGGGCGGCGCGCGTGTACAGCCATGCGCGCCCGAGTGTACCAGGGTCCAGTATCAGGATCCCGTATCGCCTCACGAGCACATATATTCTTCCTCCGGGGTCAAAGGCAATATCCTTTACCACCTGGACCACTGCATACGGAGGACCAGGGGTGTCCCCCTTAGGTACAGTCTCTACAGCCTTTCCCCTAAGCACAAACCTGCGTGCACGCCTCTGTTGGAGGTCCAAGAATACCAGTTGCGGCTCACCTGCCCTGGAGAGGGCAACATACCGGTTGGCGTGGGTGGCAAACACCACTATGTTTCGCGAAGAGACGGCTCCTCGCTGCAGGCTCGGCTCTTTGAACGACCTGCGGGGTGTGGCGTAGGGCAGAAACGAGCCAACCGGACGCGGCTCTGCACTGGCCAACGCGAACAAGTGGATCACGTCGGTGCGGGCAGGAGGGAGTGGGGGTAGTGTTACCAATGCCACAGACCCAATCACAGCGAACTGTTTGCCACTCAACTGGAGAATTTCAACGGGCCAGTGGAAGGTGCGCCGGTAGCGCAGTTGTGGCGTAAACTCGTGCAAGCGGCAGCAAACTTCAGCGACAACGACCCCGCCGTCGGCACGGATGCCCACGCCAACAGGGCTGCCCATTTCGCCCGCCCTTCTCCCGGGCCACCCAGAACCTTGAGCAGGTCGCCGTTGGGTGAGAGTACAAAAACCGAATGGTGTTGGGGGTCAGGGACCAACACCCGCCCCTGGGGGTCAACTACTACGGCCATCGGTTGGGCGAACACCGGCTCTCCAGGCGGAGGTTTGTCTTTGTCCCCCAAGGTCCTGATCACCCGCAATCTGCCCCTAGGCACATGGTCCAAGTGTAAGTCAACACGAGGCGCACTGTGGAGGAGGCTGTCGAAGGGGAAGGAGGCCAATTCTTCCTCGGAAGCTGGCCACAACCCTGTATCAGGTGCCGTTTCCTCTCCCCAAGCCGAGGGTGGATGGATACGGAGGAGGTGCCGGCGCAGCAAGTCGACTCCACGCGTCTTGAAAGCTTGCCAACACAGAGCCCCTGTCCTCTGAAAAACCACAAAGCCGCTCTCACCGGCGGAAAAGCCAAGAGCTTCGCGAGCCCGGAGGGGAACCTTTCGAAGGAAATGCACCCCTGGGGTAGCGACGCCGTCTGCGGCTATGCCATTTGGTGCCGCCACATACACTGCCAGGCCTTTTCTGCTCAGCGTGTCCAGGGCAGCCGAGAGCCCGGGAACCTGGGCCTCTGATCCCTGCTGGAGGAACACAACCACGCCATACGGTGCCGGCATCGTCGTCACGTCGATGCCTACAGCCTGGAGGTGCGAACCGATGGCAATGCCCAGCTGCGGCAGATCGCTCACCGGCCGCAAGGGCCTTGATCGCAGTGCATAGATTCCCGTGACGAGAACCACTGCCAGTGCAACCAGGCCGCAGAGAGCAAGAAACGCACGGTTCACCGTGCGGAAGACCACACGCGTCGCATGTGAGGTCATCGGCATCGCTCCCTAGCTATTGCAGTGGGAGCTTGCAATGGGACACTGGGGCAACCTCGGCTCCTCAACTGGGCGATACGGTTCTCGAGCTCCTGAAGCTCTGGCACACTAGGCTGGAGGCGTTTCTTCCTCGAGCGACCTTACAATGCCCAAAACATTGCACCCGAGTGTAACCTGGCTCCCAGTCCGTAGCCCGAGAAGCATACCAAACGAGCAAAGCGCCACTGGCGGCCCGGGGGCGCACCGTCTGGGCCGTAAGGTAAAAAAAAGCGATTTCTGTCAAGTGTTTTTTTGGGAAAATTGCAGGGTATTGGCGCGAGACTCTCGACTGAACCGCTGCCTCGCTGCAATCGTCGCCACAGGCTCTGCAACACCCCCCGG